>NZ_WWIA01000303.1 GCF_009870065.1 Streptomyces sp. SID5785
CCCGCGCCCCTGAAATGCAGGCGCTGCGCGCCGCATTTCCCCGATGGAGGTAGCGGACGAAGTCCGCACCTCCAGGGGCGCGGGGAACTGCGCGACCAGCCCCCACGGACGGAGAGCCGGCGACGGACGCGTCAGCGGGCGGACCGGTCCCCCTTGCCGCACGCGACCCCGTCCCCGTTCCGGTCGAGGCCCAGCGGATCGTCCCGCCCGTTGACGCGGAGCACCCCGTAGTCCCGCCCGGCAAGCCAGGCGCAGCGCCCCCGCGGCGAGGACGCCACCTGCGGCGGGAAGGCCGTGGGCACACAGACGTTGGCGGAGCCGTAGTGCCGGTCGCACCCGGCGATCACGGGGCTGACCGGCGCCGACGTGCGCGCCGCCCGCTTCCCCTTCGGCTTCGCCGCGAGCCCGTCCGCGAACGCGTGCACGTGCGGCGACACGGCCGTCTCCCCCGTCGGCGCCCCGGTCAGATGCACCCACTGCGCGACCGACGGCACCCCGTTCGCGTCGACCGCGAAGAGCATGTACCAGCCGGGCGGCGCCAGGTTCGGGTTGGGCGTGACGTTCAGGTCGACGTTGGCGCCGTCGACGGACAGCGGCAGGTCGACGTAGCGCTGGTTGGGGTCGGACGAGTGGGTGACCGCGGCGGGGCGGATCAGTTCGGCCTTGGCGATCGGCCGGTCGACGGTGATGCGCTGGGTGTCGCCGTACTTCCACTCCTTGTCGATGACCGACGTGATGGCGGGGCGCTCGCCCTTGAGCAGGTAGGGCGGGGTGTAGATCGACACGTTGTGGTTCCAGCTGCCGTTGCCGGGGTTGTCGCCGGTGGTCATGACGCGGCCGTCGGGCAGCAGGAACGCGGACGAGTGGTAGCCGCGGGCCTCGGGATCCGGGGCGACCGGGTCGAAGGCCGTGGTCGCCGGGTCGAAGATCGACGACTCGTACACGGGGTCGGCGCGGTTGTGCAGGGCGCCACCGGTCTCCAGGACCTTGCCGTCGGGCAGCAGCACGGCGGAGACGTACATCTTGCCCTGGGCGCCGGTCTCGGGCTGCGGTCCGGCGCCGAGGTCGACGGTGCCCTGCGGGAGCGGCGGCCCGGCGACGTAGGCCGGGTTCGGGTCCTTGAGGTCGATGACGTCGACGAGGCGGCCCGCGTCCGGGTTGGAGTCGATGTTGCCGCCGCCCATCGTGAGGACCTTCTGCTCCTGGGCCGGGGGCAGCAGCACGCTCGCGGACTGGTCGCGCTCGTCCTTGGACCGGAGCCCCGGGACGTCCGTCACGGTGTTCTTGTCGTAGTCGTAGAGCGAGGCGCCGGTGCCGGGCGTGCCGTTGCCGAAGACGTGGCTGCCGGAGTAGAAGAGGCGGCCGTCCTGGAGGAGGATCATCGACGGGTACAGGCCCCAGTACGACCAGGTCTGGTTGACCTGCGACGCGGGCAGCCACTCCCCCTTCGCGGCGTCGAAGCGCTCGGCGGTGACGGACCCGGTGGAGTCCTCGCGCAGGCCGCCGAAGGACATCACGTCGCCGTTGCCCATGACGGTCGCGGACGGGTACCAGTGCCCGTCGTTCATGTCGTTGGTCCTGCTGTAGGTCTCGGTGGCGGGGTCGAAGACGTAGCTGTCCTTGAAGCCTTCGTAGCCGTGCGAGCCGTCCTTCGCCGGGTAGGCCTTGTTGCCGCTCATCACGAGGACGCGGCCGTCGGCCAGTTGGACGTGTCCCGCGCAGAACATGTCCTTCGGCGTGGGGATCGTCGTGTACGTGCCCTTCTCGGGGTCGTAGACCGCCGAGGTGAAGGTGCCCGCCTCGAACATCTCCTCGCTGTTGCCGGAGCCCGCGATGAGCAGGATCTTCCCGTTGCGCAGGACGACGGAGTGCATGGAGCGGACCGGGTTCTGCGTGGGCAGGACGTCCCAGCGGCCGTCGGCGCACTCCTCGGCGGTGCCCGTGCACTCCGGGTCGGGGACGGCGTCGGCGACCTGCTCCATCGTGTAGTCGTCGGTGGTCGCCGACCCCGTGCCGTACACGGACACGCCCCAGCTGATGCGGTCGGTGCCCGGCGGGACCTCGGGCGTGCGGACCGACGCCTCGGCCCAGCCGGCGCTCATGTCCAGGGTCTTGAGGTCGGTCCAGTACTGCCAGCCGGCCGTCGCGTCGTGCCGGAAGAGGGTGATCGAGGCGTCCGGGGTCGTCGTCCGGTACCAGAGCCCGAGGTCGTACTGCTTGCCGACGGTGACGGGCGGCGCGCAGTCCGCGGACTCGGTGACGAGCGCCTTGCGGTCCCCGTCGACGCGGCGGGTCAGCTCGACCTTCATCGCCCTGTCGCCGGTGTGCGCGTCGTCGGTGGCGGTGAAGGAGAAGTCGTTGTCGCCCCAGCCGGACTTCTCCCAGCACGCGGGCATGTCGCCGGTGCCGGTGCTCTCGAAGCCGGGGTTCTTGACGAGGTTGGCGGCGGAGGCGGGCTGCGGCACGGCCATCAGGAGCGAGGCGGCGAGCGCGGTCACCCCCGCGAGGGCCGTCCTGCAGGCGGGTCTTCTCGGTCTCATGCGGCGGCTCCCGTGGCGGTCTCGGCCGAGGTCCCGGCCTGGTCCGGTGGGCCGGACGGGCCGGGTGTCCCGGGCGTGCCGGGCCCCGTCCGTGAGGTCCTGGCCTTCCCGGCGTAGACGAGCGCCTCGGTTCCGGCGAAGCGCAGGACGAACGTGGTGACGAGGGCGAGCGCGGTGGCCGGCAGCACGGCCATCCCCAGCTCGCGCACGAACAGGGCGATCAGCGGGATGCGCAGCACCAGGTCGGCGTTGGCCAGCACGGCGAAGCGGGCGGTGCGGTCGGCCCAGTGGCGGTGCCGGCGCCGCTCGCGGAACAGGAGGCCCTCGATGAGCAGGAAGTTCCAGACGACGCCCGCCTGGTTGGCGAGGATCTCGGCCGGCAGGTAGTGCACGCCGGTGCGGGTGAGGGCGGCCAGGGCGAGCAGGTTGGGCACGAAGCCGGTCAGGCCGATCAGGCCGAACACCAGCATCCGGGCGAGCGGCGCCGCGGTGCGCAGCTCGACGAGGTGGCGCAGGTAGCGCAGGCCTTCGCGGAGCGTGGACTTGGACGTGCCCGCGTGCCGCTCCTGGAAGACGAACGGCACCTCGGCGACGGTCAACGGTCCGTTGCGGACGGCGAGTTCGAGGAGGATCTTGTAGCCGAGGGGCTTGAGGGCGTCCGGGTGGACGGCGGCGCGGCGGATCGCGAAGAAGCCGCTCATCGGGTCGCTGACGCCGCGCAGGGCGCGCGGGAAGAGGCCCTTGGCGAGCCAGGTCGAGGCGCGGGAGACGGCGACGCGGGAGATCCCGGACAGTCCCGCGCGGCTGCCGCCGGGCAGGTAGCGGCTGGCGACGACGAGCTGGGCGCCCTCCTTCTCGCCGGTGGCGACCAGTTCGGGGACGAGGGACGGCGGGTGCTGGAGGTCGCCGTCCATGACGACGACCCAGTCGGAGGTGGCGGCCCGCAGTCCGGCGACGACGGCGCCGCCGAGCCCGCCGTCCGGTGCGTCGCGGTGCAGGACGGTGACCGGGAACGGGCAGTCCTGGGCGATCTCGCGGATGACGCGGGGCGTCTGGTCGGTGGAGTCGTCGACGAAGAGCACCTCGCAGGGCAGCCGGGCCGGTACCGACTCGGTGATGCGGTAGAGGAGTTCGGCGACGTTGTCCTGTTCGTTGAAGGTGGGGACGACGATGGTGACGGCCCCGGGTTCGGGCAGTTCCGTGCCGTCGGGTGCCGGGTCGGTGCGGTGCTCGGGGCGCATGCTCATCGGGTGCTCCCTGTCCGGATCCGCCGGATCTCGATCCGGTCCTCGCCCGCGCCGAAGGTGGCGACCGGCGTCGAGTGCTTCAGGGCGTCCTTCACGTGCGGCAGGTCGGCGGCGTCGCGGCGCACGGTCGGTGAGGCGACGACGTAGTCGAGGTCGCGCCAGCCGTGCGGCAGGGTCTTCGTGACCGCGGGGTCGAGGTCGGCCTTGTAGAACCAGATGGCGCCGAGTCCGGGCGCGTACCCGGCGTGCACGAGGTCGAGCCAGAGGGCGTCGTCGACGAGGACGCGGGTGCGGGCCGGGTCGGCGACCTTCGTCGCCATCCAGTCGGCGGCGCCCCGGTACGGCGCGTTCGCGTCGACGGTCATGGCGGTGCGGTCGCCGTCGTACCAGCGGGGTGCGACGAGGGCGGCGGCGCTCGCCGCGAGGAGGGCCACCGCGGTCAGGCGCAGTCCGCGCGGGGCCCGGCCCCGGTGGACGAGCGCGTGCACGACACCGGCCGCGGCCCCGGCGAGGACGAGCGCGAGGAACGGCAGGGCCTGCACGACGTACATGGCGGGCAGGTAGCCGGACGGGCGCATCGCGACGAGCGCGAGCACGGCGACGGCGAGCGCGGGTCCGGCGAGGGCGCGTGCGGTGACCGACCAGCGCAGGGTGACGAGCAGGAACAGGGCGGCGGTGAGTCCGCCGAGCGGCAGCACCTTGTCGTAGTAGAGCCAGGAGTGCAGCACGCCGTGCGAGCCGGAGCCCGCGTCGAGGACGAACCCGGAGCCGGGGCGGCCGAGCTGGTAGGTGATGCCGTCCCACAGCGAGACGTGGCCGCCGCCGGGCAGCAACTCGCCCTTGAGGAGCGCGAACAGGGGGTACGAGAGTCCGACGAGCGCGCACGCGGTGATCGCCCCGGTCAGCGCGAACTTGCGGGTGGCGGGGTGCCCGTGCCGCCACATCGTGACGAGCAGCGCGGGCAGCAGGACGAGCATCGTCTCCTTCGACAGGACGGCCGTCGCGGCGGCGACGCCGGCCGCGAAGTGGTGCCACAGGTGCCGGTTCGGGGAGGCGGCGAGGCAGAACGCGAGGAGCATCCACATCACGGCGATGTTGTCGAGGAAGATCTCGCGCTGGAGGACGACGGCGAGCGGCGACAGGCCGAACAGGCCCATCGCCAGGCCGGCCGCCCACCGCGGCAGGCGCAGCCGGCGGGCCAGCACGTAGAGCAGGACGGCGCTGACCGCGCTGACGCCGAGCATGGCGAGCCGCATCGTGCCGACCGTCATGGCGGACGGGTCGGCGAGGGACGGGATCCAGCTGACGGTGGCGAGCTGGAGCCAGCCGAGCGGCGGGTGGTCGTACCAGTAGGTGTAGTGGGCCAGGCCCTCGCCCTGCTGGACGGCCCAGGCCTGGGCGAGGTACGTGCCCTCGTCGTCGCTGAAGTTGGGGTAGCCGCTGATGTTCCAGCCCTGCACGAGGACGATCGCGGCGAGGAGCACCCCGCACAGGGCGAGGTCGGCCGGGGAGCGCCGGAAGCGGACGGCTCTGAGCGGGGTGCGCAGGCGTGCGGGCACAGGTGTGGTCTGCGCGACGGGCGTGGAGCTGCCCGCCGCGGGAAGAGTGGCGGTCACGCGGGAACGTCCTCTCGGGCGGCGCGCTCGGTGGGCAGATGCGCGCCCACATGACTGGTGAGCTCCCAGTCGCCGCGGCCGCGGTGCTCGCGCCACACGGCGCGGATCGCGGCTCCGGCGAGGAGCACCTGGTAGAAGGGGCCGCCCGCGACGAGCTTGAGGTAGTGCACGAGGCGGACGCGCAGGCCGTACTGCCGGCCGAAGTCGTGCAGTCCGACGACCTCGAAGACGAAGGTCACGAACGCGGTGACGGCGGGCAGGAAGGTGATGAAGGCGATGCCGACGGGCACGTCCATGAGCAGGGCGACCGCCGCGTTGAGCGGGATGATCAGGCCGGTGAAGGCCTGCATGAACGGGGTCATGAGCGTGTACCGGGCGAGGAGCCGCTGCCGGAACGTGGGCAGCTGCTTCCAGTCCTTCTTCCGGTAGACCTGGAGGAATCCCTGGTTCCAGCGGGTGCGCTGCTTGAGCAGGGACAGCAGGGTGCCCGGGGTCTCCTCGCGGGTGACCATGTCGGAGTCGTAGGCGACGACGACCTTCTTGCCGGTGCTGGACAGGCGCACGCCGAGGTCGCAGTCCTCGGCGAGGCAGTCCGGGTCCCAGCCGCCGGCCTCGCGCAGCACGCTCGTGCGGACGAAGACGGTGTTGCCGCCGAGCGGGATGAAGCCTTTCTGGGCGTGCAGGTGCAGCCGGGAGCGGAACCAGAAGAAGTACTCGAGGCAGTTGCGCAGGCTGTACCAGCTGGAGTGGAAGTTGATCAGCTGGACGCCGCCCTGCACGACGTCGGCGCCGGTGTCGCGGAAGGCGTGGTCGACGTGGGTGAGCAGGTCGTGGTGGACCTGGTCCTCGGCGTCGAAGACCCCGACGACGTCGCCGCGGCAGTGCGGCAGCGCGGTGTTGAGCGCCTTCGGCTTGTTCTTCCTGTCGTGGGTGTCGACGACGACCCGGACGCGCGGGTCGCGGGCGGCCGCGCGCTCGGCGACCTCGGCGGTCTCCGGGTCGTCGTGGCCGACGATGACGATGATCTCGAAGTCGCGGTGCCCGGACTCGAGCAGCCGCTGGATGGTGTGGTCGAGCACGGCCTGCTCGTGCCGGGCCGGCAGGAGCAGCGAGAAGGACAGGGCCCCGTGATCGTCGGGGCTGGCGAATCGGGTGGAGGCGAGCACTTCCGGCGTGCGCCAGGCGTGCATCTGCCACCACAGCGTGAAGGCGGCCATCCAGAACAGGGCCAGTGAAACGGCCGCGACGAGCGCAGCACTGAGCATGGTGCCGGCATCGGACATGCCGACAGCATCGGTCGCAAGCAAACAGATCCCCCCAGATCCCCCCAGGCATGACGAGTCGTCATGCCCACCCCACCGATGAAGCGAGGATATGGGGAACCTGTGAAGACGGGGGGCCTGTTCGGATAAATACCGTGCTAACCCTGCGTTTCGCCCAAGATACGGTTCAGTCCGGCCACATCCGTCACGGGGGCATCACACACGAAGTGATGGCATACGTAAGCGGTTTCCCGCCCGTCCACCTGCGGCCGGTCGGCGAGCAGCGGCAGTTCGTCACCGCCCTCGGGCCCCGCGGCGACCACGGCGCCCGGCGCCGTCGCGATGAGCGCCGCGTGGTGCAGCCGGCCGCCGACCTCCCCGACGACGGCGATCTCGCGCGGGCCGTCGAGCAGTGCCTCGCCGACCGCGAGGCCGTTCCCGATGAACCGGGGCGCGCGCGGACCGAGCGCCTTCACGACGCCCGAGGCCCGCTCGGCCGCGGTCCGGTGCGGCTCCGAGCCGGTCTGCGCCGCGTACGACAGGAGCGCGCCCGCGGCGGCCGTCCAGCCGGACGGGGTCGCGTTGTCGGTCGGGTCCTGCGGCCGGCGGATCAGCCGCTCGGCGTCGGAGGCCGTGTCGTACAGGGCGCCGCTGTCCGGGTCGGTGAACCGGTCGAGCACGTGGTCGAGCAGGAACCCGGCGAACTCCAGCCACACGCCCTCGCCGGTCACCGACGCCAGTGTCAGGAAGCCCTCGGCGACGTCCGCGTAGTCCTCCAGGACCCCCGCGTTCTGCCCGGCCCGCCCGTCCCTGCTCGTCCGCGTCAGGCGCGCGGAGGGGTCCATGTGCAGCCGCACCAGCAGGTCACCGGCGCAGACGGCGGCGTCGACGAGGTCCTGGCGGCCGAAGTACGCGCCGGTCTCGGCGAGCGCGGCGATCGCCAGCCCGTTCCACGCGGCCACCACCTTGTCGTCGCGGCCCGGTGCGGGACGCTCCGCGCGGGCGGCCAGCAGCCGCTCCCGGATGCGCGCCTGCCGCGCCGCGTCGGCGACGCCCGCGTCCTGCGGCAGCCGCAGCACCGAGGCGCCCTCCTCGAAGGTGCCCTCCTCGGTGACCCCGTAGAGCGCGGCGGCCACGGCCCCGTCCTCGGCGCCGAGCACCTGCGTGAGCTGCTGCGGCGTCCACACGTAGTAGGCGCCCTCGACCTGCTCGCCGCTGACCGGGTCCGCACTGTCCGCGTCGAGTGCGGAGGCGAACCCGCCCTCGTTCGTGCGCAGTTCGCGGACCATGAAGTCGGCGGTCTCCAGCGCGATCCGCCGGGCGAGCTCACTGCCCGTGGACCGCCACAGGTGCGCGTAGGCCCGGCAGAGCAGCGCGTTGTCGTACAGCATCTTCTCGAAGTGCGGCACCGTGAACTCGCGGTCCACGGAGTAGCGCGCGAAGCCACCGCCGAGCTGGTCGTAGATCCCGCCGCGCGCCATCCGCTCGCACGTGTCGACGGCCATCTGGAGCGCGCCCTCGGCGCCGGTCCGCGCGTGGTGGCGCAGCAGGAACTCGATCACCATGGACGGCGGGAACTTGGGCGCTCCCCCGAAACCGCCGTACGTCGCGTCGTACTCCCGGGTCAGCCCGAGCAGCGCCGCCGCGAGCTCCTCCTCACCGGGCATCTCCGTGTTCCCGTACGGGAGTTCACGCTGCGCGAGATCCGCGGTGATCTTCCCCGCGACCTCGGAGACCTCGCCGCGCCGGCCCGTCCACGCGTCCCGCACCCCGCCCAGCACCTGGGTGAACGACGGCATGCCGTGCCGCGGCTCGGGCGGGAAGTACGTCCCGAAGTAGAACGGCTCGGCGTCCGGCGTCAGGAACACCGTCATGGGCCAGCCGCCCTGCCCCGTGGCCGCCTGCACGGCCTCCATGTAGACGGCGTCGACGTCGGGCCGCTCCTCGCGGTCCACCTTGATGTTCACGAAGTGCTCGTTCATGACGGCGGCGGTCGCCTCGTCCTCGAACGACTCGTGCGCCATGACGTGGCACCAGTGGCAGGCCGCGTACCCGACCGACAGCAGCACGGGCACGCCGCGCCGCCGCGCCTCCTCGAACGCTTCGGGCGTCCAGGGCCACCAGTCCACGGGGTTGTCGGCGTGCTGGAGCAGATACGGCGACTGGGATTCGGCCAGGCGATTCATACCGGCATCGTCGCACGAGCCCGCGGCCGCGGCCGGGAGCCCCCGCCTCAGTCCGCCGGGTCGCCCGGGTGCGCCGCCGGGCCGCCCGCCGCGTCGAGCGCCGCGGTCCGCCGGACGCCCGCGACCTGCCGGTAGGACGCGTCGAGGAGTTCCGCGACCTCCTGCCAGTCGACGTCGTCCGGGCCGGTGCCGCCGCCTGCGGTGAGGTCGAGGCCGATCCATCCGGACGGGGCGAGGTAGGCGGGCGCGAAGAAGCGCGGATCGTCGGCGAGGGCCGCCCGGTCCCCCTCGTCCGGCAGCACGAGGAGCGCCTGGTCGTAGGGGACGCGGGTGTCGGCGGTCCCCTTGGTCGAACCCCCGTACCAGGCGAAGAACTTGCCGGCCCGGAACCCCGGCCGCCCGTGCGCCACCCGCTCCTCGGCCCCCGGGAACGCAAGGGCCACGCGGCGCAGCCGCACCAGGTAGGGGTCGTCGTCGTCGAACATGACGGGATGAGGCATGGCTGGATGATGACAGCCGGAGGCGGCGCGGCGCCGCATTGTCCGGCCGGACGCTCCGCCGGGCCTCTCGCGCCTTCCCCCCGTACGCAGGACACTTGACCGTGAACGGACGTGATGTCGACCGGAGGGGGACCGAGTATGCGAGACAGCCATCGGGCGGAGGCCGAGCGGCTGTTGGCGCGGGCCGTCGAGGAGGAGGTCAGGCGCTCCGGCGGCCGGGTCGACGGGAACGTGCTGCTCGCGCGGGCGCGCGGTGCGCTGGACGCGATGGGGCAGACCGCGGTCGAGGAGTACGCCGCCTACACGGGGGCGCTCGACGAGGCGTCGGCCGGACAGATGACGTTCGGCCAGCGGTTCGCCCGGGAGAGCGGGTCGACACCGCTGATGGTGGCGGGGGTCGGGGCCGTCACGGCGTGCGTGGCCGACCTGGCGCTGGGCGCGGGGACCGGGGTCGCGGTGGGCGCCGGGGCGGCCGTCGCGGTGCTCGGGGCCGCGGCGACCGTCGCGAAGGTGACCGCCGCGCATCTGCCGGCGGCGAGCCGCAGCGCGGGCGCGGCGAGCCAACCGGGCGGCCACGAGCAACTGCGGCTGCAGTGGCTGACCGCGCTGGAGGTCCGGGGCATCCGGCCGTTCCTCGACCAGCAGCGGGTGCTCGCGGCGAGCACCGGCACGGGGACGGGCGGCAAGAAGACCGCCGTGCCGCAGCTGCGGCGGACCGACAAGAGCGCGGCGGCCCGGCGGCGGACGGTCCTGGAGCAGTCGTTCGGCCAACTGCCCGAGCCGGACGGCCCGTTCGCGGGGCGCCGGGCCGCCCTGTCGCAGATCACCCAGTGGGTGCACGCGGCCCGCGCCAGTACGCAGACGCGGCCCACGGTCGTCGTGCTGCACGGGGCGCCCGGTTCGGGGCGCACCACGCTGGCGGTGCGGGCGGCGCACGAGCTGCGCGACCAGTTCCGCGGGGCGTGCGTCGTGGACCTGCGCGGGGACCGCTCGGACGCGGCGCCGCTGTCCACCCGGGACGCGCTGCTGCACCTTCTGAACCGGCTGGGCGCGCCGCGCGAACAGCTCCTGTTCCGTGAGCGCTCGGCGCCGGAGCAGCAGGTCAAGCGGCTCGGCGAGCTGTATCACCAGCATCTGACCGGGCTGCCCGTCACGATCGTCCTCGACGACGCGGCCGACGCCCGGCAGGTGCGCACGCTCGTCCCCGAGCGTTCGGACAGCCTGGTCGTCGTGACGTCCAGGAAGCCGCTCGACCTCGGCGACGACACCCCGGCGTGGGTGCACCACCTGCCGGTGGAGGCGCTGGACGTGGCCGGCGCCGAGGAGCTGCTGCGCGAGGCGGCGCAGGACGCGGACGGGCCCTACGACGCCGAAGCGACCGAGGCCGTACGGGAGTTGTGCGGCGGGCTGCCGCTCGCGCTGCGGATCGCGGGGTCCTCGATCGGCCCGCGCTCGCCGCGCGCGCTGGCGGCCGATCTCGGCGCGTACGGGCCCGTGGAGCCCGTCGAGCGCGTCCTGTGGCTGCGCTACACCGACCAGCCGGAGCAGGGGCGGCGGCTGCTGCGGCGGCTCGCGCTCGCCGGGCGCGCCTCGCTCGGGGCGCCCGCGGCGGCGGCGCTGCTCGCCACGGACACCACGGAGGCGACGAAGCACCTGACGGCGCTGGCCCGCGCCGGGCTCGTCGACCATGTGCGCGGCAGCCGCTACCGGCTGCACGACCTGGTGCGGGCGTTCGCGCAGGCGCGGCTCGAGGACGAGGAGGAGCCGGCCGAGCGCACGGCCGCGCAGGAGCGCCTGATCCAGAACTACGCGGACCTCGCCGACTCCGTGATCCGCCTCGTCGACGGGAACATGTCGACGCGCGCCGGGCAGATGGGCCCGCACGGCTTCACGTCGCTCGACGCCGCGCTGCGCTGGCTGGACGACGAGTCGAGCTTCATCACGGCGGCGCTGCGGCACGCGGAGGGCGTCAACCAGGACGCGGTGCTCGGTCTGCTGGGCGCGCTGTGCGACTACTGCCTGCTGCGCGGCGACCTCTACCGGCTGGGCGAGATCAGCGAGCTGACCCAGGCCATCGACCAGGGGCTGCTGGTGCGCTCGGTCCAGTGGCGCACCGGTATCGCGGCCCGCCAGCTCGGTGAGCTCGACAAGGCACGGACGACGCTGTCCTCGGTCGTGGACCTGTACCGGGAGGCGCACCACCGGGCGGGCGAGGCGCGCGCGCTGTGCTCGCTCGGCATCACGCTGCACCACCAGGGCCAGCTGACGGAGGCGAGCGCGAAGCTGCGCGAGGCGCTCGACCTGCAGACGACGCCGGAGACGAAGGGCGACCGGGGCTGGACGCTGCACGCGCTCGCGGCGGTCGAGCGGGACCGGGCGCACGTGCGCGAGTCGCTGGTGCTGCTGACCGACGCGTTCACCCTGCACCGGGAGAACGAGTCGCTGCACGGCGAGGCCTGGGCGCACTTCCAGCTCGGCCAGCTGTGTCTGCGCATGGGCCAGGTGCCGCGCGCCGACGACGAACTGCGCGCCGCGCTCGACCTGTACGGCCGGACCCGGGACGCACGCGGCGAGGCCTGGGCGCTGACCCAGCTGGCGCGCACCCGGCTCGTCGACGGCGACGCGTCGGCCGCGGTCGACGGCCTGCGCCAGGCCGCGTCCCGGCACCGGGAGAACGAGGACGCGCGCGGCGAGGCCTGGACGTACTACTACCTGGGTCAGGCCCTGGAGGAGACCGGGAACCTGGACCAGGCGGTCCGTGAACTGGAGCGCTCGCGCACGATGTTCTCCCGGATGCGCGACGTGTACGGGCTGGCCTGCGCCCGGCACCACTCGGCGCGCGTCACCCGTGACCAGCGGGCCGCGCAGACCGGTTCGCTGCGCAACTCGGGCTTCGCCCGCCAGCTCCTCGTCGACGCCCGCGCCGACTTCCAGCGCATCGGTGTGACGCACGGCGAGGCGTGGACGTGCCTGGAGCTGGCGGTGGTGGACGCCGGCAACACCCGGCTCCAGCAGGCCCTCGACCTGTGCGAGGAGGCCCGCGGCCTGTTCGCCTCGTACGGGGACCGGCGGGGCGAGGAGTGGGCGGCGTTCCTGCGCTGCACGCTGTTGCCTTACTCCTCGCCGGGCGGCTCCGAGGTCGGCACGGCGGTCGCCCAGGAGGAGCTGGCGGCCCTGACCCGGGACCCGGCGCCGGCCCGCGACGGCAAGCTCGACGACTACGTGACGGCGTACGCCCTGCTGCTCGAACGCGGCGTCGACCTGGACGCGGGCTGGCAGGCCTGGCGCCTCGGCATGGTCCCGAACCGGCATGCGCGGGACGTGATGGGGGTGACCGACTGACGGGGCGGACGGCCGCCGGTCACGGCCGGCCTCGACGGGGCGGACGGCCGCCGGTCACGGCCGGCGGCTCTGCCCCTTGCGCACCCGGTACAGCAGGTGCAGCACCCGGTCCCCCCGCACCACCACGTCCGGGTCCTCCAGGAGGTACGGGCCGGGGGCGGTGGGGCCGAAATAGGGGCGGCCGGTGCCGAGGACGACCGGGGCCACGTCCATCGCCACCTCGTCGACCAGGCCGAGGGCGAAGGCCTGGCCGCCGACGTCGCCGGCGGCCACGGCCACCCGGCGTCCCCCGGCGCGTTCCTTCGCGGCGGCGACGGCGGAGGTGACGTCCTCGGCGAAGTGGTAGTGGGTCGCCTCGGGGTGCCAGTCGGCGGGGCGGGGCCGGTGGGACACCACGACGACGTGTTCGCCGGCGGGCGGCCGCGCGTCCCAGCCGTCGGTGAGGTCGAAGAGGCGGCGGCCGATGATCATCGCGCCGAGGCTGTCCCACTGGGGCCGGACGTACGCGGCGGACGCCTCGGAGACCCTGTTGCCGCCGCCGAGCGGGACGTCGCCGTTCCCGTACCAGTCGAACAGCGGGCCGACCTGGTCGTCCGGGCCGGCGATGAAGCCGTCCACCGAGACGACACCGTGCATGACGACGGTGCTCATGACATCTCCCGATTCCTGTCCGGTCCCCCCGGGTGCCGGGCCGCGGCCCGGTAGCCATGAAGACCCGGCGTGCCCGCGAAACTCATCGCGGGCACGCCCGGGAGCGTGCCTCAGTCCCGGTCGGCGGTGGAGGTGGAGCCGGGAGCGGCGCCGACCCGCTCGGAGCCGGCCCCGGTGCCCTCGGCGCCGGAGCCCTTCTCCTTGAAGTCGACCTTGCCCATGTGGCGGTTCATCGACTTCATCAGGCCCCACACGGCCAGCGCCATCACCGCGAAGACGATGAAGCCGAGAACACCCGGAGTCACCTTGTTCTCGTCGACCTCCTTGGCGGCAAGGGGGACGAGATGGGTCATTGCCAGATTCGCGTTCACATCAGGCATTGTGGCGGATGCCCGCGAAGAGGTCGTCCTCGGGGAGGGAGGTATCGACGAGCGACTTCGCGAGCTCGTACTCCTCGGTCGGCCAGACCTCCTTCTGGATCTCCATCGGCACGCGGAACCAGCCGCCGTCCGGATCGATCTGCGTGGCGTGCGCGATCAGCGCCTTGTCCCGGATCTCGTAGAAGTCGGCGCACGGAACGTGCGTGGTCAGCGTGCGCTCGACCCGCCCGAACTCGTCCCAGCGCTTCAGCCAGTCCTCGTACGGCGACTCCATGCCGCGGTCCAGGAGCGCGTGGTGCAGCGCCTCGGTGCGCGGCCGGTTGAAGCCCTGGTTGTAGTACAGCTTCTGCGGCTGGAAGACCGGCCCGTACACGGACTCGGGGAACTGCTCGGCGTCGGCCGCGCCCTCGAAGGCCACCATCGTGATCTTGTGGGTCATGATGTGGTCGGGGTGCGGATAGCCGCCGTTCTCGTCGTACGTGGTGATGACCTGGGGACGGAAGCGACGGATCTGCTTGACCAGCTCACCGGCGGCCTTGTCGACGTCCTCCAGCGCGAAGCAGCCCTCGGGCAGCGGCGGCAGCGGGTCGCCCTCGGGCAGCCCGGAGTCGACGAAGCCCAGCCACTCCTGCTTGATGCCCAGGATCTCCCGGGCCTCGTCCATCTCCTTCTTGCGCACCTCGTGGATGTGCTCCTCGATGTACGTGTCGCCCTGGAGCTTGGGGTTGAGGATGGAGCCGCGCTCTCCGCCCGTGCAGGTCACGACCAGCACGTCCACCCCCTCGGACACGTACTTGGCCATGGTGGCCGCGCCCTTCGACGACTCGTCGTCGGGATGGGCGTGAACGGCCATCAGTCGCAGCTGCTCAGTCAAGACAAGATCCTCGCGAGATAGGGCGCCCGGTGTCGTCCGGCGCAATGTGCGGCTTCTATAGTGACCGAACCGGGGGACGGAAAATTCCGGCGCCCGCATCCTGGCGGGCCACGCGAGAGGATCTGGCCGAATGAGCGCCGTGCAGCAGCTGCCCGAGGGGCGTTACGGCTCGTCGCGCTCCGCGGACGCCCGCGCCGACCGGAAGCTGAGGATCGCCGCGATCGTCCTCGGCACCCTGTTCGCCGCGCTGATGGTCTGGTTCGGCTGGTACTACGTCGTGGGGAACAAGTTCAGCGGCGAGGTCATCGCCTTCCAGTCGCACCCGGACAAGGTCGAGGTGCACCTGGAGATCCGCAAGGACGCGGGCACCGGTGGCTACTGCACCGTCCGCTCGCAGAGCGCCGACGGCGCCGAGGTCGGCCGGGCCGACTTCCGCTTCGACCAGCACAGCGAGCGCATCGACAAGGTCGTCACCCTGCGCACCAGCGGCGAGCGCGGCACCACCGCGGAGCTCGTCGGCTGCCACGCCGACTGACACCGAACTGACGCCGACCGGCGCCGAGCGGGCCCGGCGGACGTCGGCGCCTATCGGGTTGACGTGGCCTGACCTGCGCGGACAGAAAACTGGTGGCTTATGTCCTCCCCCTTTCACCGTTGAATTGTTAGGCTCGTGGTTTCGCCCACCTGAGAGGGAACATCCTTCTGGGTAGGGCGATGCTTTGTATTCCCAGTACCTACGAGGAGCACCTGTGACCCAGACCAGCGAAGACGTCACCTGGCTCACCCAGGAGGCGTACACCAAGCTCAAGGAAGAGCTGGCGTACCTGTCTGGTCCCGCGCGCGAGGAAGTCACCGCGAAGATCGCGGCCGCGCGCGAGGAGGGCGACCTGCGCGAGAACGGCGGGTACCACGCGGCCAAGGAGGAGCAGGGCAAGCAGGAGCTCCGCATCCGCCAGCTCACCCAGCTCCTGGAGAAGGCCAAGGTCGGCGAGGCGCCGGCCGACGACGGCGTGGTCGAGCCCGGCATGGTCGTCACCATCGCCTTCGACGGCGACGAGGACGACACGGTCACCTTCCTGCTGGCCTCGCGCGAGTACGCCAGCACGGACATCGAGACGTACTCGCCGCAGTCGCCGCTCGGCACGGGTGTGAACGGCAAGAAGGTCGGCGAGGACGCCGAGTACGAGCTGCCGAACGGCAAGATGGCCTCGGTGCGCATCCTCACGGCGGAGCCCTACACCGGCTGACGCCCGCACGACGCCCTGGACCGGGGCCCGAGCCACGACGGCTCGGGCCCCGGTCCGCGTCCGGCCGGGTCAGGCCGACGCGCTGCGGTACTTGCGGACCGCGAGGGTGCGGAACACCAGGATGATCACGGCGGACCAGATCAGGGAGGCCCAGACCGGGTGCTCCATCGGCCACGCGCCGGTGACCGATCTGGGGACGCCGTCGATCGTGTTCCCGAAGAGGTCGCGGGCGGCGGAGACCGTGGCACTGAACGGGTTCCACTCCGCGACGTACTGCAGGAACTTCGGCATCCCGTTGACCGGGACGAACGCGTTCGAGATGAAGGTCAGCGGGAAGAGCCAGATCAGTCCGCCCGAGGTCGCCGCCTCCGGGGTGCGCACGGACAGGCCGATCAGCGCGCCGATCCAGGTGAACGCGTACCCGAGCAGCAGGAGCAGGCCGAAGCCGGCGAGCACCTTGCCGATGTTCTCGTGGGTGCGCCAGCCGACGAGCAGGGCCACCACGGCGAGGACGGCGAGCGTCACCGCGGTCTGCACGAGGTCGGCGAGCGTGCGGCCGGTCAGCACCGCGCCACGCGCCATCGGCAGCGAGCGGAACCGGTCGATGAGGCCCTTGTGCATGTCGTCCGCGATGCCCGCTCCGGCGCCCGCCGTGGCGAAGGTCACCGTCTGGGCGAAGATGCCGGCCATCAGGAATTCCTTGTAGGCGCTCGAACTGCCGGCGGGCGCGCCCGGAATGTTGATCGAGCCGCCGAAGACGTACGTGAACAGGACCACGAACATCACCGGCTGGATGATCCCGAAGAGGATCATCTCGGGGATCCGGGTCATCCGGATCAGGTTCCGCTTGCCGACGACCAGGGAGTCGCGGACGGACTGGCCGAGGCCGCCCGCCGCGCTCGGGACCCGGGCGGTCCGGGTGACGGCGCTCATGTCGCTGCCTCCTCTGTCTCCTCGCCGGCCTGCTCGGCCAGGTGGCCGGTGAGCGAGATGAAGACGTCGTCCAGGGTCGGACGGCGCAGGGCGATGTCGTCGATCTCGATGCCGCGCGTGTCCAGCTCCCGGATCACCTCGGCGAGCAGCTTGGCGCCGCCGGTGACGGGCACGGTCAGCTTGCGCGTGTGCCGCTCGACGGTGGTCTCGCCCTTGCCGAGAGCGGCGAGGACGGCGCGTGCGTCGTCGATGCGCTCCGGCTCGTGCACGACGACCTCGACGCGCTCGCCGCCGGTCTGCGCCTTGAGCTGGTCGGAGGTGCCGCGGGCGATGACCCGGCCGTGGTCCACGACGCAGATGTCGTGCGCCAGGTGGTCGGCCTCCTCCAGGTACTGGGTGGTGAGCAGCAGGGTGGTGCCGCCCGCGACCAGTTCCTGGATGACCTCCCACAGCTGCTGCCTGTTGCGCGGGTCGAGGCCCGTCGTCGGCTCGTCCATGAACATCACGGGCGGGGAGACGACGAGCGCGGCCGCGAGGTCGAGCCGGCGGCGCATGCCGCCGGAGTAGGTCTTGGACGGGCGGTCGGCGGCGTCCGCGAGGTGGAAGCGCTCGAGCAGCTCGCCCGCGCGGGCCTTGGCCTCCTTGGCCCGCATCTGGTAGAGCTGTCCGACCATCTGGAGGTTCTCCCGGCCGGTCAGGTACTCGTCGACCGCGGCGAACTGGCCGGACAGGCCGATCGACCTGCGCACCTCGTTCGGATTCTTCAGGACGTCGATGCCCGCGACGACGGCTCGGCCGCTGTCCGGCGTGAGCAGGGTCGTCAGACAGCGGACGGCGGTGGTCTTGCCCGCGCCGTTCGGCCCGAGCAGGCCCAGGACGGTGCCTTCTGGAACATCCAGATCGACCCCGTCCAGGGCCTTCACATCACCGAAGGTCTTGACCAGACCTTCGGCGTAGATGGCGCCTGGCATGTGGTTCCCCCAGCGAGTGAGTGACCAGCTAGTGAGTGCCGGTGAGAAAGTCTAGGTTCGCCGGGGCGGCAACGCCCGGCAGACGAGTGAAGCACCTCACACACTATCGCGATGTATCGCGTCTCGCCACGGTTTTTTCCGCGGTGCTCCCCGACGGCCCGGCGCCGGTCAGTCGATGACCGTGTAGCCCGCCTCGCGCAGCGCCGCCGCGACCTGCGCGCAGTGCGCGGGGCCCTTCGTCTCCAGGTGCAGCTCCACCTCGACCTCGGTGAGCCCGAGCCGCGGGTCGGTGCGCACGTGGCTGACGTCGATGACGTTGGCGTCGGCCGCCGAGAGCACGCCGAGGATCGAGGCCAGCGCGCCGGGGCGGTCGTCGAGCCGCAGCCGCAGGGACAGGTAGCGGCCGCCCGCGGCCATGCCGTGGGTCAGGACGCGCTGCATCAGGAGCGGGTCCACGTTGCCGCCGGACAGGAGCGCCACGACCGGGCCCTCGAAGCCGTGCGGGTCGCTCAGGAGGGCCGCCACGGGGCTCGCGCCCGCCGGTTCGACGACGAGCTTGGCCCGCTCCAGGCACAGCAGCAGCGCGCTCGACAGGGCGTCCTCCGCCACCGTGCGGACCTCGTCGACCAGGTCCGCGACGAGGCGGAACGGGACGTCGCCGGGGCGCCCCACCTTGATGCCGTCGGCCATCGTCGCGGGGTGCGGCACCGAGACCGGCCGCCCGGCCTCGAGCGAGGGCGGGTACGCGGCCGCGCCCGCCGCCTGCACGCCGATGACCTTCACGTCCGGGCGCAGCGCCTTGACCGCGACCGCGATGCCCGCCGCGAGCCCGCCGCCGCCGACCCCGACGAGGATCGTGCGCACCTCCGGGCACTGCTCGAGGATCTCCAGGCCGAGCGTGCCCTGTCCGGCGACGACGTCCGGATGGTCGAAGGGGTGGATGAACACCGCGCCGGTGCGCTCGGCGTACTCCTGCGCGGCGGCCAGCGTCTCGTCGACGACCTGACCGTGCAGCCTCACCTCGGCGCCGTAGTCACGGGTCGCGGCCACCTTCGGCAGCGGCGCGCCGACCGGCATGAACACCGTGGAGCGCACGCCGAGGAGCGCGGAGGCGAGGGCCACGCCCTGCGCGTGGTTGCCCGCGCTGGCGGCGACGACGCCCGCGGCGCGCTCCTCGGGGAGCAGCCCGGCGATGCGCACATAGGCGCCGCGCAGCTTGAAGGAGCCGGTCCGCTGGAGGTTCTCGCACTTCAGGTGGACCGGGGTGCCGGTCAGCTGCGAGAGGTGGTGGCTGTGCGCCATGGCCGTCACGCGCGCCACGCCGCCGAGCATCTTCTGCGCCCCGCGCACGTCGTCGAGCGTGACCGCGGGGAGCGAGCGGGGCAAGGAGTGAGACGCGTCGTAGCTCATGACGGCAGTCTCGCAGCTCACGCCGGACGGGACCGTTCGTGTTCAGGGTGCGGAACGAGGATTGCGCACGGCCGGTACGGTCAGCGCTTTCGCCGCGTACCCTGTGCCCCAAATCCAGTGCATTCCCCATCCGCCTCCACGCATGAAGTGAGCCCCCGGCCATGCCCACACCCCAGGAAACGATGGACATGTCGACCGCCGGCGATTCCGGCCTCCTCGAGACCCTGCAGCACCAGGTGGCGGTCTTCGCCCGGCGCGCCGAACAGACCCGTCTCGGCGGGGTCGGGCAGGTCCGCAACTCGATGGACCGTGCCGCCTACCTGCTGCTCAACCGCCTCGACAAGGAAGGCCCGATGGGCGTCAAGGCGCTCGCCGCGAGCATGGGGATCGACTCGTCGACGGTGACGCGCCAGGTGGCGCCGCTCGTCGACACGGGTCTCGTCAAGCGGACCTCGCACCCCGAGGACGGGCGCGCGGTGGTGCTGCAGCTGTCCCCGCGCGGTACGGCGCGGCTCGAGGAGGTGCGCTCGTCGCGCCGGGAGCTGATGGCCGAGTTGACGCAGGACTGGGAGCCGCAGGAGCGCGAGCAGTTCTGCGCGCTCCTCACGCGCTTCAACTCGGCGCTGTCCGCCCGCCAGACGGGTCAGCCGTCCGCCGGCCCGGCGTCCTGACCCGGCACGGGTGCCGATGCCGGTGGCGGCACACCGCGGCTCCTGCCTCTTGACCCGGGGGCCGCGGGCGGAATCTGATGAGACGTGCGCGAAGGGCAGGCGTTCAGGAGCGCCCGCCGGGCCCGTGAGTTCGAGGCGTTCGTCGCGGGCGCGGGCGGGCGGCTGCTGCATGCCGCGACGCTCCTGACGGCCGAGCCGCCCGACGATCCCCCTCGCGCGCGGAAGCTGCTCACGGCCGCCCTCGCGCGCACGTACGCGTCGTGGGACCGGCTGCGCGGCGAGGATCCCTACGACTGCGCGCGGACGGAGCTGGCCGTGCGGTTCGCGCGCGGCTCCTGGCACCAGCACCGCGGGCACGGCGGCGCTCTGGCGCACGTACCGCCGCAGGAGCGCCTGGTGCTCGTGCTGCGGCTGTTCGAGGGCGTGGGCGAGGAACAGGTGGCGGCGCTGCTCGGACTGCCCGTGGAGCGCGTACGGGCCCTGCACGCGCGGGCGGTGACGCTCGCGGCGGGGACGCCCGGGGACTCGGCGCCCGCCGCCCCCTCGCCGGGAGGGACCGCTTCGGTATGAGCCGGCTGGAACGCGAGGAGGACGCCGTGCGCGCCGCGCTCGACGCGGCGCGGCCACCGTCGGTGCCGACGGAGCTGTGCGCGGACGCGATGCGCCGGGGCGGGCGGATGCTGCGCCGCCGGGTGCTCGCGCGGCGGCTGCTGTGGGCGCTCCTGGTGGCCGCCGCCGTGGCGTTCACCGTGTGGGCGTGCACGGCGCACCCGTGGGTGGAGCCGCCCTCGGAGACGACTCCACCGCTCACGGGCCTGTAGGCCCCCGGCCGTGCCGGTCAGTCGGTACCGGTCAGTCGGTGCCGAGGGCCTGCTGCAGGTCGGCCAGCAGGTCGTCGACCGACTCGATGCCCACCGAGAGGCGGATCAGGTCGGCGGGGACCTCGAGGGCCGAACCGGCCGTCGAGGCGTGGGTCATGCGGCCCGGGTGCTCGATGAGGGACTCGACGCCGCCGAGGGACTCGCCGAGCGTGAACAGCTTCGCCCGGTTGCAGACCTCGACCGCGGCCTCCTCGCCGCCCTCGACGCGGAACGAGATCATGCCGCCGAACGCCTTCATCTGCTTGGCGGCGATCTCGTGCCCGGGGTGCTCGGGCAGGCCCGGGTAGAGGACCTGCGTCACGCGCGGGTGGCGGGTGAGCATCTCGGCGACGCGGGTCGCGTTCTCGCTGTGCCGGTCCATGCGCACGGGCAGCGTCTTGATGCCGCGCAGCACGAGCCAGGAGTCGAAGGGCCCGGCGACGGCGCCCATCGCGTTCTGGTGGTAGGCCAGGTCGTCGCCGAGCGCCGGGTCGTCGGTGATCAGGGCGCCGCCGACCACGTCGGAGTGACCGCCCATGTACTTCGTCATGGAGTGCACGACGACGTCCGCACCGAGCGCGAGCGGCTGCTGGAGGTAGGGGCTCGCGAAGGTGTTGTCGACGACGAGCTTCGCGCCGGCCGCGTGGGCGACCTGGGCGACGGCCGCGATGTCGGTGATGCCGAGCAGCGGGTTCGAGGGGGTCTCGACCCAGACGGCCTTGGTCTTCGGGGTGATCGCGGCGCGGACCGCGGCGATGTCGGCGGTGTCCGCGACGGACCACTCCACGCCCCAGCGCGAGACGACCTTGTCGAACAGCCGGAACGTGCCGCCGTAGGCGTCGTTCGGGATGACGACGTGGTCGCCGGGGCTGAGCAGGGTGCGCAGGAGGCAGTCCTCCGCGGCGAGCCCGGACGCGAAGGCGAGGCCGCGGCGGCCGCCCTCGAGCGCGGCGAGGTTCTCCTCGAGCGCGGTGCGGGTCGGGTTGGCGCTGCGGCTGTACTCGTAGCCGCCGCGCAGGCCGCCGACGCCGTCCTGCTTGTACGTGGACACCTGGTAGATCGGGGGGACGACGGCGCCGGTGACGGGGTCGGCCGTGTTTCCCGCGTGGATGGCGGTGGTCTCGAATCCGCGCGGGGCGCTGCCGCTGTGGTTGTGCGTATCGCTCATGGGGCCTGAGCGTAGGCGCTTCCGGGCCGCTCGGGGGGCGGGCCGGCCCGGACGGGGCCGGCGGGTGCGCACCGGCGACGGGTTAGCTTTGTAGGCATGGGAATTCTCTGGGTGCTCATGGCCGTGCTGATGATCGCCTGGGTCGTGATGCTGCGGCGGCGGGGCGGGATCCGGCTGGTGTCACCGGGCTCCCCGGACGCCGCCGACCCGGCGGACTACGGTTTCGTGCGCCAGGAGGAGCTGGACGTACGGCTGCCCGGCCCCGACCAGGACCTCCTGGACGTGATGAGCGTCGTGCAGCGCAACCAGGACTTCACGGCGGCCGCGCAGCTGCTCGCGGGCACCGGCAAGGAGACCGAGACGCGCTGGGAGCGGGTGCAGGCGATCGCCGGTGCGGCCGCGCTGGAGGCGCAGCAGACGCCGCGGCTGGGCGCGGGCTGGCTGCAGGCGTGGCGCTCGCAGCAGCCGAAGGACGCGGGCGGGGCGCAGGTCTTCGCGGAGTTCCTGGTGCAGCAGGCCTGGCGTGGCGGCGGTACGCCCGACGAGCAGCGGATCGTGCTCGAGGAGGCGCGCTCTGCGTGCGAGCAGGCGGCGCTGCTCGCCCCCGGCGACCCGGTCCCGCACATCACGCATCTCGCGGTGGCCCGCGGTCTCGGGTACTCCCGGCAGGAGTTCGAGCAGGTGTGGCTCAAGATCCTGGACACGGCGCCGGGTCACATGGGCGCGCACCTGGCGGGCCTGCGCTACTGGACGGAGAAGTGGCACGGCTCCCGCGAGGAGGCGTTCTCGTTCGCCGAGGCCGCGGCGGCCCGGGCGCCGCGCGGGTCGCTGCTCGCCGCCCTGCCGCTCTTCGCGCTGTACGAGCACCTGCCCGAGATCACGATGGTGCGCAGCTTCTACGAGAGCGAGGTCGTGACGAAGGCGCTGCACGGCGCGATGTTCGCGGTCTCGCAGGCGCGTGCGGACGACCCGATGCTCGCGCACGTGCGGCATCTGCTGGTGTTCTTCCTGGTGCGGATGGAGCACTGGGCGGAGGCGATGGAGCAGCTGCTCGCGGTGGACGGGCACGTCGGGGCGATCCCGTGGACGACGGAGCCGGACCCGGCGGCGTCGTACGCGGTGTACCGGGCGCTCGCGGTGGCCGGTTACGAGGCGAACGGCGGCAGCCCGGCGACGCTGCCGCACTGACCCGGCCCGCCGGGGGCAGGGGCACGGTGCTCGTCGCGCGAAATCGGTGATCGTTCCCCCCTCGGCTGTGTCATACTCCCGTTCCCCCCACTGGCATCAGCCGCATCACCAGTCTCACCTGGTGTTTCGTCGCCTTCCCGTGGGGGGAACCGCCCGATGGGCTCAACTCTGCGCGCCCTGCGCGCCCTTGTGCTGCTGCTCGGCTTCTATCTCGTCGGCCTGGTCCTGCTCGGTGCGCTCGGCGCGCTCGACTGGTGGATCATCGGCGGCGGCCACTTCGGGGCGGCGCTGAAGATCGTCGTGGTCAGTGGCATCGTCGCGATCCCGATCCTGCGGGGCATGTTCGCGGTGCGCAGCCCGCGCTTCGAACCGCCCGCGGACGGCCTGCGCGTCGAGGAGCACCAGGAGCCCCGGCTGTGGGCGGCGGTGCGCCGGCTCGCCGAGCAGGCCGGCACCCGCGGCCCGGACGAGATCTACCTCGTGCCGCACGTGAACGCCGCCGTGTACGAACAGGTGCGCCTGCTCGGCCTGTTCCCCGGCCGCCGCGTCCTGCTGCTCGGCGCCCCGCTGCTGACCGGACTCGACGAGGCGCAGCTGACCGGCGTCCTGGCCCACGAGTTCGGCCACTACGCGCACGCCGACCCCCGGCTCGGCGCGATCGACCGGCGCGGCTTCGAACGGATCTCCCTGACCGTCGGCACGCTCATGGGCGCCTCGGACGCCCGACGGGCCGACGAGCTCCGGCGGTCCGAGGCCAAGCAGGCCGCGCGGCTCGCGAAGGGCAAGTCGGTGCGGCAGGTCGGCGCGGGCTCGGCGGGCATCAGCTTCCGCCTCGCCGCCCGCCCGTTCCTCTGGTACGGCTCGTTCTACGTGCGGGTGATGCGGGGTTCGATGCGACGCCAGGAGTACGCCGCCGACCTCGCCGCCGCGCGGATCGCGGGCCGGGACGCGACGGCGTCGGCGCTGCGCGAGATCCCGGTTCTGGACGCGGCGTTCGACCTGTACATGAGCGCGTACGCGACGCTCGGCGTGCGGGCGGGGCTGCTGCCGCCGCAGGGTGAGGTGTACGGCGGGCTCGGCCGGCTGCTCGACGCCCGCTCCGGCGAACTCGACGCCCTGCGGGCCGAGTTGCCGGACGAGCAGCCCTCCGGGTACGACACGCACCCGCCGATCGCGGAGCGCGTCGCGCGGATCGAGCAGCTGCCCGACGACGGGCGCGGCCGGCACGCGGCGGGTCCGGCGCTCGGCCTGCTCGTCGATCCGGCCGCCGCGTTCACCGCGCTGGAGCAGGCGGCGCTGACCTCGCAGGCACTCGGCCTGCGCCGGGCGGCGGACTGGCCGCAGCTGGTGCACGAGTCGATGACGGTCTACGCCACCGGGTCGGCGGAGCCGCTGCGGCAGGCGGTGCGTGAGGCGACCGGCGGCGACGGTTCGGCGGATTCGGTGCTCGCGGCGATCGAGGCGGGCGCGCTGTGGCAGCTCGCGGAGCGGCTGCCCAGGTCACCGCAGGCGGCGGCCGCGACGGGCCGCGCTGCGCGCGAGCTCGCCCGCCCGCAGCTGCGCGACATGCTGTCGCACCTGGTCGTCGGCGAGCTGATCGCCCGCGGCCGCGCGCACTTCGAGCTGTCCTGGACGGGTTCCGCGGTGCTGCGGCTCGCCGAGGACCGCAGCGCGCCGCTGGAGGAGGCCCTGGACGCGGCGGTCGCGGACGTCCCGGACACGGCGCCGCTGCGCGGGCTGCTCGCACCCGTGGCCTGACGGCCCGCACCGGCCCGCGCGGGGTCACCCGCGCAGGGCGGCGGCGGTGCGCCGGGCGTCGTACCCGGCGGGGACGCCGTCGAGCAGGACCAGCTCGCCGGGGATGTGCGCGGTGCGCAGCGGCAGGATCTCCTGGTAGGCGGCGGACGCGTACCAGGTACGGGCGCGCTCCAGGTCGGGGAACTCGACGAGGACGATCCCGCCGAGCGGCTCGCCCTCCAGCCACTCCCCGGGTTCGTTGTGCGACAGGAAGCGGCCGCCGTAGGGCTCGAACGTGCCCTGGACCCGCTCGATGTACTCCACCACCTCGGGGTGCAGGACGGGCTCGGGGCGCAGCACGGCGATGGCGTAGGCGGTCATGGGTGAGCCCTCCTCGGGTCCGGCAGGATCGGGTCGGTACGGGAACGATCCTGCCGGGGCCCGGGGAGGGCGTCGATTACCTCGCGGGTCATCCGCGCGGGGCGGACGGCCCGGCGGGTCAGATCGTGGCGGTGTCGATCACGAAGCGGTAGCGCACGTCGGAGTTGACGACGCGCTCGTACGCCTCGTTGATCTGCGAGGCCTCGATGAGCTCGATCTCGGCGCCCAGACCGTGCTCGGCGCAGAAGTCGAGCATCTCCTGGGTCTCGGCGATGCCGCCGATCGCCGAGCCGGCGAGGGTCTTGTTGCCGCCGATGAGGGAGAAGAGGTTGAGCGCGATCGGCTCCTCGGGGGCGCCGACGTTGACCAGCGCGCCGCCGACCTTGAGCAGACCCAGGTAGGCGCCGAAGTCGAGGGGCGCGGAGACGGTCGACAGGATGACGTCGAAGGTGCCCGCGAGCTCCTCGAAGGTCTTCGGGTCGCTGGTCGCGTGGTAGTGGTCCGCGCCGAGCTTGAGGCCGTCGTCCTTCTTGCGCAGCGACTGCGACAGGACGGTGACCTCGGCGCCGAGCGCGTGCGCGATCTTGACGCCCATGTGGCCGAGGCCGCCGAGGCCGATCACGGCGACCTTCTTGCCGGGGGCGGCGCCCCACTGCTTGAGCGGGGAGTACGTGGTGATGCCGGCGCAGAGCAGCGGCGCGGCCACGTCGAGGGGGAGGCTGTCGGGGATGCGGACGGTGAAGGCCTCGTCGACGACGACCTTCTGCGAGTAGCCGCCGTAGGTGGGCTCGCCGTCGCGGCCGATCGCGTTGTACGTGCCGGTGTTCCCGCGCAGGCAGTGCTGCTCGCGCCCGGCGAGGCAGTTCTCGCACGTGCGGCAGGAGTCGACCATGCAGCCGACGCCGACGCGGTCGCCGGCCTTGAACCGGGTGACGGCGGAGCCGACCTCGGAGACGACACCGGCGATCTCGTGGCCGGGGATCATCGGGAAGATGGCCTCGCCCCAGCCCTCGCGGGCCTGGTGGATGTCGGAGTGACAGATGCCGGCGAACTTGATGTCGATCAGCACGTCGTGCTCGCCGACGGTGCGGCGTTCGATGGTGGTGCGCTCCAGCGGAGCCTTGGCACTCGGAGCGGCATATGCGGCAACAGTCGTGGTCATGGTGTCCAGCGTGCCCGGCCGCGGGACATTCGCCCAGGTCACCGCTTTGCGTACGTCCAGCGGTCCTACCACTGGCGGGGACAGGCTCGTGGGCGTAGGACCGGGAATACTTGAGGGTATGGACGACACACCGGAGCCCGGACCGCACACCGACGGCCTCGACCGCAGGGCCGAGCTGAGCGAGTTCCTGCGCACGCGGCGGGCCCGGCTCAAGCCGGAGGACGTGGGCATCGCCTCGCACGGCCGGCACCGCCGGGTGCCGGGGCTGCGCCGCGAGGAGCTGGCACAGCTGGCCGGTGTCTCGGTGGCGTACTACACGCGCCTGGAGCAGGGCAACGGGCGGAACGTGTCCGCGGAGGTGCTCGACTCGATCGCGCGCGCCCTGCGGCTCACCGACGCCGAGCACGCGCACCTCACCGACCTCGCCAAGCCGAAGGAGCAGCGGCGCCGGACGCGGGCGCCGCGCCGGCAGCAGCAGATGCGCCCGGCGCTGCGGCACATGCTGGACTCGATGGAGGGTGTGCCCGCGTACGTCGGCGGGGCGCGCTCGGAGATCCTCGCGTGGAACAGGACGGCGGCGGCCCTGTTCGGCGACTGGGGCGTGCTGCCGCCCGCGGAGCGGAACTGGGCGCGGCTGACGTTCCTCGCCCCGGACTACCGTGAGCTGTTCGTGGACTGGGAGTCGAAGGCCTCGGACATGGTGAGCTACCTGCGTCTGTACGCGGGCCGCCACCCCGAGGACCCCGAGCTGTCGGCGCTGGTGGGCGAACTGTCGGTCAAGAGCGAGGAGTTCCGCCGGCTGTGGGCGACCCACGACGTGAAGGAGAAGGGCCACGGCGTGAAGCGCATGCACCATCCGCTGGTCGGTGACCTGTCGCTGTCGTACGAGACGCTGCATCTGCCGGACGACGACGGACAGTTCCTGTCGGTCTACTACGCGGAGCCCGGCTCCCCCTCGGCGGAGGCCCTGCGCCTCCTCACGAGCTGGGGCACGGACGCCCCGGCGGTCTCGCCGGGAGCCGGACGGGCCTGAGCGCGGGCAGGCCCGTCCGTCCGGCGTGCGTCAGCGTGCCTTCGCCGCCGCCTCGTTCTCGGTGACCGTGATCCGGCCCTTGCGGATGGTCGCGAGGCGCGGGGCCTTCTTCGCCAGGGCCGAGTCGTGGGTGACCATGACGAAGGTCAGCCCGTGCTCCTTCCACTGGGTCTCCAGGACCTCCATGATCTCGTCGCGCATGGACTCGTCGAGGTTCCCGGTGGGCTCGTCGGCGAGGAGCACCTTCGGGTTCTTCACCAGGGCGCGGGCGATGGCGACGCGCTGCTGCTGGCCGCCGGACAGCTCCGAGGGCAGATGGCCGGTGCGTTCGCCGAGGCCCACCGAGCGCAGCGCCTCCGCGGCGCGCTCGCGCCGGGTCCCGGCCTTGAGGCCGAGCGGGACGAGCGCGGTCTCGACGTTCTCCTGCGCGGTGAGCGTCGGGATGAGGTTGAAGGACTGGAAGACGAAGCCGATGGACTCGGCGCGGACCCTGGTCAGCCGGGCCTCGGGCAGGCTCGCGAGGTCGGTGCCGTCGAGTTCGACGCTGCCCGCGGTGGGCCGGTCGAGGCCGCCCAGCATCTGCAGGAGCGTCGACTTGCCGCCGCCGGTGGGCCCCTGGATGACGAGCCGGTCACCGTCCCCGATGGTCAGATCGACGCCGGCCAGCGCGTTCACGGTGTCCTTGCCGCGCCGGTACTGCTTGGTGACGCCTTTCAGCTGATACATGGTGCAACTCCTGCGGTACGTAAGAGGGTCGGGGGTGGGCGTGCAGGGCTGCGGGGGTCACTCGACGCGGCGCAGCGCGTCGGCCGGACGCAGTCGCGAGGCACGCCAGCCGCCGAAGGCTCCGGCGATCAGACCGCCGGCGACGGCGAGGCCCACCGCGAGGGCGATCGTGGTCGCGGAGACGGGGGCGCTGAGCGCGATGTCGAGGGTCTTGCCGCCCGCGGCCTGGCGCATCATGCCGCCGCCGGGGCCGCCGCCCCCGGGGCCGCCCGCCGACTGGCCGCCGCCCGCACCGAGTTCGGCGGTGAGCGTGGGGCTGATCGCGCTGACCGCGTAGGCGCCGGCGAGGCCGACCGCGATGCCGAGGACGCCGCCGATGAGCCCGTTGACGACCGCCTCGCCGACGACCTGGCGGGTGACCCGGCCCGACTTCCAGCCGAGCGCCTTCAGCGTGCCGAACTCCCGCACGCGCCGCGAGACGGCCGAGGAGGTCAGCAGGCCCGCGACGACGAACGCGGCGACGAGCACCGCGATCGACAGCCACCGGCCGACGTTCGAGGCGAGGTCCGAGGCGGTGGACAGCGAGCCGGAGACGGTGTCGGCGAGGTCGGCGGAGGTGGTGACCGTGGTGCCCGGGACGTTCTTCTGGACCGCGGACTTGACGGAGTCGATCTGCTGGGAGTCGCTCGCCTTGACGTAGACCGTCGTGATCTTGTTCTTGGCGTCGGCGAGCGTCTGCGCCTGCTTCAGCGGCAGGTACAGATTGGCCGCCGCGTCCCCGCTGTCCGGCGTCGCGACGCCGATGACCTTGTACTTGGTGCCCTTGACGGTGACGGTGTCGCCGACGGCGAGCTTCTTCTCCTTGGCGTAGGAGGCGTCGGCGACGACGACCTTCGCGTCCGTCTCGGAGGCCTTGAAGGTACGCCCCTTGGTGATCTTCGAGGAGGTCAGCGGGCCGAGCCCCTGCTTGGTGACGTCCGTGCCGTAGACCGAGTACGAGTTGACGGCGAAGCTGGCGCCGCCGCCCTCGACCCGGCCCTGGGGCTGGCCGCTGCCGCCGCCGGGGCCGCCCGTGCGGCCGCCACCGCCGGATCCGTCCTGCTTGAACTGGCCGCGCGTGAACTGCCCGTCGACCTTCATGACCTGGAGGCTGAGCCCGCCCACGGTGTCGGCGACGCCGTCCTGTCCTGCGACCTTGTCGGCGGTCGACGCGGCGAGCGTCTGGAAGCCCTGCACCATGACCCGGTCGCTGCTCTGCTCCTCGTCCGAGTCGCTGTCCTTGGCGTCGAACTTGAAGCGCGGGCGGCCGCTCTCGCCGCTCTGGGGGGCGCTCGCGGCCTTGGTGACGGTCATGTCGGTGCCGAGCCCGTACAGGGACTGGAGGACCTTGTCCTGGGCCTTGTTCATGCCCGAGGACACGGAGTTGACCACGATGACGAGTGCGATCCCGAGCGCGAGCCCGGAGGCGACGACGAGCGCCGCTTTTCTGCGGCGGCGCAGCTCGCGCCGGAGATAGGTGAAGAACATCGAAGCCTCGCCGGATGTGGGCCCACGGGGGACGGGGGCACTGACAGGGAACGGCGAAACGGTATGGACGGGCTGTAAGGGTTGACTGAAGCGTTGATGAGAACGGGATGAGACCCCTTACGGAGGACACACGAAGGCCCCGGGACGCGGTGCGTGCCCGGGGCCGTGCGCGGTGGTGCGGGGGTGGATCAGGCGGCGGAGCCGGCCTTCCAGTCCGCCCAGCTCAGGTTCCAGCCGTTCAGGCCGTTGTCCGGCTGGACGGTCTTGTCGCCGGTGTTCTTCACGATGACGACGTCGCCGACCATCGAGTTGTCGTAGAACCAGGCGCCGGGGGTGCTGGAGTCGCCCGCGCCCTTGGCGTCGGCGAGGCCCACACAGCCGTGGCTGGTGTTGACCGAGCCGAAGATGGACTTCGCGCCCCAGTAGTTGCCGTGGATGAAGGTGCCCGAGTTCGACAGACGCATCGCGTGCGGCACGTCCTTGATGTCGTACTCGCCCTTGCCGTCGTCGTCGGTGAAGCCGACCGTCGCGCCGTTCATCCGGGTCTCCTTGAACTTCTCGGAGATCACCATCTGGCCCTCGTACGTCTTGTTGTCGGGCGAACCGGCGGAGATCGGGATGGTCTTGACGACCTGGCCGTCACGGGTGACGGTCATCTGCTTGGTCTTGGCGTCGACGGTCGAGACCTGGTTCCGCCCGACCTTGAAGGTGACGGTCTTCTGCTGGACGCCGGTCACGCCGTCCGCTCCCTCGACCCCGTCGAGGTCCAGCTTCAGGGTGACGGTGGAGCCGCCCTTCCAGTAGTCCTCGGGGCGGAAGTCGATGCGGTTGGCGTTGAACCAGTGGCCGACGACCTCCTGGCCGCTGCTGGACGAGACCGTGATGTGGGACTGCACATCGGCCTTGTTCGTGATCGCCTTGTCGAAGTTGATCGAGACCGGCATGCCGACGCCGACCGTCGAGCCGTCCTCCGGCGTGAAGTTGCCGATGAAGCTGTTGGCCGGGGAGACGGTCGTGAACGACGCGTTCTCGTGCGCGACCCGGTTGCCCGAGTCCTTCGCCTCGGCGGCGATCTTGTACGTGGTCGACCGCTCGAGCTGGTTCGTGGGCTTCCAGCTCTTCTTGTCGGCCGATATCTGTCCCGCGACCGCGGTGCCGTCGGCGGTCGTCATGGTGACGTCGGTGAGCGTGCCCTTGCTCACGGTGACCTTCGCGGCGTTGTTGATGCTCGCGTTGTCGGAGCCGTCCTTGGGGGCGATCCTGATCTCGGCCTCGGAGGTCTTCTTCGCCGCCGCCTCGTCCGCCTGCGAGGCCTGCGACTCCTTCGTACCGCTCGCCGAGCCGCCCGAGTCGGCGTCGCTCCCGCTGCACGCGGAGAGCACCAGCACGCCGCCGAGCACAGCGGACGCGGCCATCAGGCCCTTGCGCCGCTTACCGTCCGTCATCACACGCTTCTCCATAGTCGCCGAATTACCCGACTTCCCGACGTCCCGGCCAGTCTTCGGCCGCCCCGAGTGCGGTCAGGGAGAACACACGTGTTCCCCATACCCGTACTCAACGCGGTGACCGGTTCGTCCCGTTCCCGAAAACGCTCGGATGTGGGCGAGGACACGTCGGCGTACGGACACGTGACCACCGGCGCACCGACCGTGACGGCACCCCGCGGAACCTCGCGTCCCACTTCCGTGACTCCCCCTCCGGGACGACGGAACCCCGGGCAGCGGTCACCGCCCGGGGGTGTGATCCGGGTGGCGCTACACGTGGTCCGTGCCGTCCTGACCCTCATCATCCTCGTCGAGGTCCCAATCCGGCGAATCGGGATCGTAATCCACCTGTTCGCTGGACCACGAGGCCTGCACGAGCTCCGCCCCGGGCACCTCCGCGACCAGGTCGAACGGGTCGACGAGGTACGCGACGGCCTCCGCCTCGTCCTCCTGCACGGCCCCCTCGGCGTGCGACCTCTCCTCCGGCGGCATGGCCTCGTCCTCGGAGATCCGCTGCAGCGCGGCGCCGGTCAGCGCCTCCGCGTCCTCGACCTCCAGGACCAATTCCACCTTCAGGCGAACAAAACGTGACGTCTCATCAGTGCTCATACCGCGGAGCGTACGGCCCGTTCCGCTCGTGACTTTCCTGTGACCCGCAGGATTCACTAACATCGGCGCACACGGCCAATTCGCCAGCGCCACAAGGGGGATCGCTTCCGTGTCCGCCGCACGCCGATCGTTGTTCACCGCCACAGCCGCAGGGACCCTGCTCGGGGCCCTGTGGTTCGTTCCCAATGCCACAGCGACGCCGGGCGATCCGTCCCCGCACGCCGACGCCCGCACCACCTCCACGGTGAGCGATGTCAGAACCGACCGCGACCTGCGGCTCGCCGACACCGGCAGCATCGACACCACCCCCTACGTCCTGGGCGGCGCCGTCTTCCTGGGCATCGGGGTGGGGTTCGTGACGTACTCGGTGCGCCGCCAGCGCTCGGACGGGCCGACCGGGCTCGCCTAGCGATCCAGGCCCTGCGCGTCCGGATCCGGGTCCGGGTCCATGCCGCGGATGCGGCGGCGCTCCCCCTCGCCCGCGACGGGCGGCGGGGCGTCCGCGAGCCGCACCACGGGGTCGTCCGGACCGCCGTCCCGGCCCGCGACGACCGGCTCCGCCGAGCGCAGCGCCTTCGCCCGGTACTGGGCGGCGTCCGCGAGCCGGAACAGCCGCCGGGCGCTGGTGACCTCGCCGATCGGGTCGCCGGTCGAGGCGATGCCGCAGGCCACGCCGTCGCCCAGATCGAGTTCGGCGGCGCGGGCGCAGACCTCGCCGCCGACCCGCACCACGGCGTCGGCGTCCGGCCCCAGCGCCAGCAGGCAGAACTCGTCGCCGCCGAGCCGCGCGGCGAGCGTCCCGGGCAGCATCGCGCCGCACAGTGAGAGGACCGAGCCGAACCGTTCGAGCAGACGGTCGCCGGTGGCGTGGCCGAGCGTGTCGTTGACGCGCTTGAGCCCGTTCAGGTCGCAGACGACGAGGCTGACCACGGCGCCGTCCGCGCGGTGCCGCTCCACCGCCTCGTCGAGCCTGATGTCGACGGCCCTGCGGTTGGCGAGGCCGGTGAGCGCGTCGGTGAACGCCAGCCGGCGCGCCTCCTCCAGCCGCTCGGTCTGCGCGATGCCGGCCGCGACGACGGAGGCGAGCACCGTCGCGAAGTCGGCGTCCTCCCGCCCGAACACGGGCGCCCCGGCCGGCCGCGCGACGTACAGCTCGCCCCAGGCACGGCCGTGCAGCACGATCGGCGCGACGACACAGCAGCCGCGGCCCCTCCGGCGCAGTGCGGCGACCCTCTGATGGCAGTAGCCGCCGCGCTCGACGGGCCCCGCGGCCGTCTCCACCCAGGCGTTCGGCCCGCCGCCCCCGGCCCACCGCTCGTGCAGGAACTCGGTGATCTCGGGGAACTGGTGCACGGGGTAGGTCTCGCCCTCGGGGAACTCCTCCTCGTCGGCCGCCAGCTGCCCCACGTTGGCCAGCACGCGCAGCCGCCCGTGGCCGCGCTCCCACACGGAGAGCGCGGCGAAGCTGCCGGACAGCGCGCGGCAGGCGCCGAGCGCGGCGGCCCGCCAGGAGTCACGCGGAGCCTGCGCAGCGGCCATCCCCTGCGCGAGCATGACCACGGCGCGCAGCCGGACGTCCTCTCCCATCCCCCCAGGCTAGGAACGTTTCCGGCATTTCGGTGACTTCAGTACGCCCGACCTGGGGGTTCCGCCGCCACAACCGCTCACTCACCGGGCCACTGCGGGCTCCGCTTCTCGTTGAACGCGGCCACGCCCTCGGCCCGGTCGCCGGAGAACGCCACCGAGCGCCAGGCCGCGTCCTCGACCTCCAGACCGGCCCGCAGGTCCAGGCCGTGGCCCAGGCGCAGGGCCTTCTTCGCGGCGCGCAGGCCGACCGGGGAGTTCGCCGCGATCCGGGCCGCGAGGGCCAGCGCCTCGGCCCGGTCCTGCCCGGCGGCCACGACCTCGTCCACGAGGCCCAGACCGCCCGCCTCGGCGGCCTCCACGCGCCGCGCGGAGAAGATCAGCTCGGCGGCGCGCGCGGCCCCGATCCGGCGCGGCAGGAGCTGCGTGCCGCCCCCGCCGGGGATGACGCCCACCGACACCTCGGGCAGGCCGACCACCGCGGTCGCGTCGGCCACGATCAGGTCGCACGACAGCGCCAGCTCGAAGCCGCCGCCCAGCGCGAACCCGTGCACCGCGGCGATCGTCGGCATCGGCAGCTCCAGCACGCCCGTGTACGCGGCGCGGGCCACCGGGCGCTGACGCACGAGGTCGAGGTCCGAGAAGGAGTTGCGCTCCTTGAGGTCGGCGCCGACGCAGAACGCCCGCTCGTGGCTCGACGTCAGGACGGTCACCCGCACATCCCGGTCGGCGGCGAGCGCGTCGCAGGCGGCGCCGAGGGAGCGGGCCATGGCGGTCGAGACCGCGTTCATCGCCTTGGGCCGGTCGAGCACCAGCTCGGCGACGGCCCCGCCGCCCTCCGCGCCGTGGCGCCGTACGACCACGAACTCCCCGAACCGCTGCTCCGCGCCCATGACTCGCCCTTCCGGTTAACGTCAGTTAACCGTCAAGATGTCAGGTGCGCCGGGTCAGCGTCCAGGGTTCCACGACGCCGAGGCCACGGACCGGCCGCTGCCACATGGGCCGCAGCGCGAAGCGGTACGAGGGCGGCTCCTCGCCCGCCTCCACCGCCTTCAGCGCCTGCGCGGAGGCCTCCGCCTCCGAGCTCGGGGTGTCACCGGCCCGGATCAGCTCCTCGGCGAACGCCCCGTCGACGAGCACCGCGTCCTTGGGCGCTATCGACGTGAGCCGGCTCGCCAGGTTGACCGTCGTGCCGAACACGTCGCCCATGCGTGTGGTCACCGTCCCGAAGGCCATGCCGACGCGCAGCTCGGGCATCGTCTCGTCGTTGCTCATCGTCTCGATGAGCCGCAGTGCGATCTCCCCGGCCGTGCCCGCGTCGTCGGCGGCGTACAGGACCTCGTCGCCGAGCGTCTTGATCAGCCGTCCGCCGTTCGCCGCGACGAGGTCCGCGGCGGTGGTCTCGAAGGCCTCGACGAGCTCGCCGAGCTCCTCCTCCTCCATCCGCCGGGTCAGCCGGGTGAACCCGACGAGGTCCGCGAACCCGACGGCCAGCCGCCGGTCGACCATCTCCTCGTCGTCGGCCGCCTGCACGACGCGCCCGGTGGCCGCGGCGAGCTGCCGCCGCCACACGTAGACGAGGAACTCCTCCAGCTCGGGCAGCAGCAGCTCTATCAGCGGATACGTGACCTCGGTGCGGGTCATCCCGGGCTCCGGCGGCTCGGTCAGACCCTCCAGGAACGAGTCGATCTGCCACTCGGCGAGCCGCGCCGTGGTCTGCCCGGTCGACCGGGCCACCTGGACCGCCATGGCCTCACTGAGCAGCCCCGCCTCGACGAGTCCGGCGAGGCGGCGCAGCGCGAGCACGTCCGCCTCGGTCAGCGCCTTGGCCTGCCCGATGTCGGCGAAGCCCATGGCCCGCCAGAATCGGGACGCCAGCTCCATGGAGACACCGGCGCTGCGGGCCGCCTGGAACGGGGTGTAGCGGCGCTCGGCACCGAGGATCAGCCCTTCGAGCCGCAGCGCGAGGGGGTCAGCGGTCTCCTGCTCGTCCCCCTCCGGCTTCTCGGGGTCGGGTGGGGAGCCCGTGCCGGAGCCCGAGTCGTCGACGGTCACGCCTGCTGCCCTTCCGATCTGCCGCGGTCAGGTATCGACCGGGCTCAACGATACGGCAGCCCTTGTGCCGCACGTCACTCCGTTCGGCGCGGGTTCCGCACGGGAAGGTGCCAGGTCATCCGCTCGGGCGAGTACGGGGGCGAAACAGGCCCTGGGCGGACCCGGCCTAGGCCGGACGCAGGTGCACGATGTCGCCCGCGCCGACCGGCACCCGGTCGCCGTCCGCGGTCCGGACGACAAGGCGCCCGTCGCCGTCCACGGCGACCGCCTCGCCGACCAGCTCCCGCTCCCCCGGCAGAATCGCCCGCACCTGCCGGCCCAGCGTCGAGCACCCCGCCGCGTACGTCTCCTGGAGCCCCGAGAGGCCGGGGTCTCCCTGCGCCGCGCACCACTGCCCGTACCACCGCTCGAAGGACCGCAGCACGGCGCGCAGCAGCGGCTCCCGGTCGACGACCTGCGCCCCGGCCAGCGCCAGCGATCCGGCGCCGGGCACGGGCAGTTCGTCCGCGCGCAGCGACACGTTGAGCCCGACCCCGATCACGATGCCGCCCGCGCCGGAGGACTCCGCGAGGATGCCGCCGGCCTTGCGCTCCTCGCCGGCGACGGTGACGAGCAGGTCGTTGGGCCACTTCAGCGCCGTGTCGACACCGGCCGCCGCGGACAGCCCGGTCGCGACGGCGACCCCGGTGAGCAGCGGCAGCCAGCCCCAGCGCGACACCGGCACCTCGTGCTCCGCGGGCTTGACCAGGACGGAGAAGAACAGGCCCGAGCGGGGCGGCGCGGACCAGCGCCGGTCGAGCCGGCCGCGCCCGGAGCTCTGCTCCTCGGCGACGAGCACGGCACCCTCCTCGACGGTTCCGGCGCTCGCCCGCGCCACGAGGTCGGTGTTCGTGGAGCCGGTGCGGGGCAGGACGTCGAGCGCGGACCACAGGCCGTCGCCGCGGACCAGCGAGCGGCGCAGCCCGCTCTCGGACAGCGGCGGCCGGTCCAGGTCGGACCAGGGGCTGGAGGGTGCGGCGGAGGGGTCTGGGGGCGTCATGCGCCCCACCCTAGGTGTGGCCAAGGACGCACTGCCGAACCGTAGGCGCCCCACTACTCTACGAGTCAGTAGCCTCGTCCCCTCAGCAGCGTCGAATCAGGCAGGGAGCCGCGTCCCGATGTCCGAACTGGAACAGCTGGAACCGTCCGAGAAGACCGAGATCGACATTCACACGACCGCGGGGAAGCTGGCGGATCTGCGGCGGCGGATCGGTGAGGCGACGCATGCGGGGTCGGCGCGTGCGGTGGAGAAGCAGCATGCGAAGGGGAAGCTGACGGCGCGTGAGCGGATCGCGTTGTTGTTGGACGAGGATTCGTTCGTGGAGTTGGACGAGTTCGCGCGGCATCGGTCGACGGATTTCGGTCTGGAGGCGAACAGGCCGTACGGGGATGGTGTGGTGACCGGTTACGGGACGGTGGACGGTCGTCCGGTGGCGGTGTTCTCGCAGGATTTCACGGTGTTCGGCGGGGCGTTGGGTGAGGTCTTCGGGCAGAAGATCATGAAGGTGATGGATTTCGCGTTGAAGACGGGTTGTCCGGTCGTGGGGATCAACGACTCGGGTGGTGCGCGGATCCAGGAGGGCGTGATGGCGCTCGGGATGTATGGGGAGATCTTCCGGCGGAACACGCATGCGTCGGGGGTGATTCCGCAGATCAGTCTGGTGGTGGGGCCGTGTGCGGGGGGTGCGGTGTATTCGCCGGCGATCACGGATTTCACGGTGATGGTGGATCAGACGTCGCACATGTTCATCACGGGTCCGGATGTCATCAAGACGGTGACGGGTGAGGATGTGGGTTTTGAGGAGTTGGGGGGTGCGCGGGCGCACAATGCGCGGTCGGGGGTGGCGCATCATCTGGCGGGGGACGAGAAGGACGCGATCGAGTACGTCAAGCAGTTGTTGTCGTATCTGCCGTCGAACAATCTGAGTGAGCCGCCGGCGTTTGCGGAGGAGGCTGATCTCGCGCTGGGTGAGGAGGACCGTGAGCTGGATGTGCTGATTCCGGACAGTGCGAATCAGCCGTACGACATGCATGCGGTGATCGAGCATGTGGTGGATGATGCGGAGTTCTTCGAGACGCAGGCGTTGTTCGCGCCGAACATTGTGACGGGGTTCGGGCGGGTGGAGGGGCGTCCGGTGGGGGTGGTGGCGAATCAGCCGATGCAGTTCGCGGGGTGTCTGGACATCGATGCGTCGGAGAAGGCGGCGCGTTTCGTGCGGACGTGTGATGCGTTCAATGTGCCGGTGCTGACGTTCGTGGATGTGCCGGGGTTCTTGCCGGGGGTGGAGCAGGAGCACACGGGGATCATCCGGCGGGGTGCGAAGCTGATCTACGCGTATGCGGAGGCGACGGTTCCGTTGATCACGGTGATCACGCGGAAGGCGTTCGGTGGTGCGTACGACGTGATGGGGTCGAAGCATCTGGGGGCGGATCTGAATCTGGCGTGGCCGACGGCGCAGATCGCGGTGATGGGGGCGCAGGGTGCGGTGAACATCGTGCACCGCAAGACGCTGGCGGGCGCCGATGACGTGGAGGGGACGCGGGAGCGGCTGGTGCGGGAGTACGAGGACACGCTCCTGAATCCGTACACGGCCGCGGAGCGCGGGTACGTGGACGCGGTGATCATGCCGTCGCAGACGCGGGCGCACGTGGTGAAGGGGCTGCGGCAGTTGCGGACCAAGCGGGAGAGCCTGCCGCCGAAGAAGCACGGCAACATCCCCCTGTAGACACACCTGCGGACATGAACGTGCCTGTAGACAACCCTCAGCCGTCAGGAGCCCGATCGTGGTGATCAAGGTCGTCCGGGGCAACCCGACCCCCGAGGAACTCGCCGCCGCCCTCGCCGTCGTCCAGGCCCGCACCACCGCGGCCACCCAAGCCGAACCCGAGGGCCCACCGGCCGTGAACGCATGGGTCCGCGCCGCGCGGCGCACGGTCCCGCACGGCCTGCCGCAACCCGGCCCCGGCGCGTGGCACACCTCGTGCTGGCCGCGCTGAGACCCACCCGCCCCTTCCTCTCTTTCTTCTCTGGAGTGCACATGAACTCCCCCCGACTGGAGCAGTCATGCTGACCAAAGTCCTCATCGCCAATCGTGGCGAAATCGCTGTCCGCGTGGCCCGGGCGTGCCGGGACGCCGGGATCGCGAGCGTTGCTGTTTACGCCGATCCGGATCGGGACGCTCTGCACGTCCGCGCGGCCGATGAGGCTTTCGCGTTGGGTGGTGACAGTCCGGCGACGAGTTATCTGGACATCGCGAAGGTGTTGCGGGCGGCTGCGGACTCAGGGGCGGATGCGGTGCATCCGGGGTACGGGTTCTTGTCGGAGAACGCGGAGTTCGCGCAGGCGGTGCTGGATGCGGGGTTGATCTGGATCGGTCCGCCGCCGCAGGCGATCCGGGATCTGGGGGACAAGGTCGCGGCGCGGCACATCGCGCAGCGGGCGGGTGCTCCGCTGGTGGCGGGGACGCCGGATCCGGTGTCGGGTGCGGACGAGGTGGTGGCGTTCGCGCGGGAGCACGGGCTGCCGATCGCGATCAAGGCGGCGTTCGGTGGTGGCGGGCGTGGGTTGAAGGTGGCCCGGACGCTGGAGGAGGTGCCGGAGCTGTACGAGTCGGCGGTGCGTGAGGCGGTTGCCGCGTTCGGGCGCGGTGAGTGTTTCGTGGAGCGTTATCTCGACAAGCCGCGGCATGTGGAGACGCAGTGTCTGGCGGACTCGCACGGCAATGTGGTGGTCGTCTCGACGCGTGACTGCTCGTTGCAGCGCCGGCATCAGAAGCTGGTGGAGGAGGCGCCTGCGCCGTTCCTGTCGCAGGCGCAGCTGGACGAGTTGTACGCGTCGTCGAAGGCGATCTTGAAGGAGGCCGGTTATGTGGGGGCCGGCACGGTCGAGTTCCTGGTGGGTGCGGACGGCACGATCTCGTTCCTGGAGGTGAACACGCGGCTTCAGGTGGAGCATCCGGTGACGGAGGAGGTCGCGGGTGTCGATCTGGTGCGGGAGATGTTCCGGATCGCGGACGGTGAGGAGCTCGGTTACGGGGATCCTGAACTGCGGGGTCATTCCTTCGAGTTCCGGATCAATGGTGAGGATCCGGGGCGTGGGTTCCTGCCGGCGCCGGGCACGGTGACGCGTTTCGATGCGCCGGCCGGTCCGGGTGTGCGGCTGGATGCGGGTGTGGAGTCGGGGTCGGTGATCGGTCCGGCGTGGGACTCGCTGCTGGCGAAGCTGATCGTGACGGGGCGTACGCGTCAGGAGGCGCTCGAGCGGTCGGCGCGGGCGTTGGCGGAGTTCACGGTGGAGGGGATGGCGACCGCGATTCCCTTCCACCGCAAGGTGGTCACGGATCCCGCGTTCGCTCCGGAGCTGACGGGTTCGCAGGAGCCGTTCACGATCTTCACGCGGTGGATCGAGACCGAGTTCGTCAATGACATTCCGGCGTTCGCCGCGCCTGCGGAGGCGGGCGAGGAGGACGAGACGGGCCGGGAGACGGTCGTCGTCGAGGTCGGGGGCAAGCGTCTGGAGGTGTCGCTGCCGGCCGGGATGGGCATGTCGCTGGCGCGGACCGGGCTGACGGCGGGGGCGAAGCCGAAGCGGCGTGCGGCGAAGAAGTCGGGTCCGGCGGCCTCGGGTGACACGCTGGCCTCGCCGATGCAGGGCACGATCGTGAAGGTCGCGGTCGAGGAGGGGCAGGAGGTCAAGGAGGGCGACCTCGTCGTCGTCCTGGAGGCCATGAAGATGGAACAGCCCCTCAACGCGCACAAGTCCGGGACCGTCAAGGGCCTGACCGCGCAGATCGGCGCCTCCCTCACCTCCGGCGCCCCCATCTGCGAGATCAAGGACTGAACGCAGAGCGCAGAGCGCAGCCGGGGGCGCCTGTCGGGCCGCAGCGGCCGACAGGCGCCCCCGGCGTCACATCCCGGCGGGCTGCCCGGCCCGCCACTGCCGCCCGATCCGGCGCAGCAGCGCCGGGTACACCCCCAGGTACCGGAACGGCTTGATGGCCAGCATGTAGAGCGCGCCCAGCGTTCCGTTCGGCTTCACCAGGACCGTCATCCGGCCCGTGTACCGGTCCGCGCCGACCGGGACCCAGCCGAGGTGGAGCACGCCGTGCACCGTCCTGTTCCTCATCTCGGCGGCCCACTCGTCGTGGGTCAGGTAGACGGACGTGAACGGTGCCTCGCCCAGGTCGGGGCCGCGCGGACCGTCGCGCAGGTCGTCCGGCAGCCTGTCGCGCAGGGAGGGCACGCGTGCACCCACTCCCGCATCGGCCCCGTCCAGGCGCAACAGCGCGCCCAGACGCCAGCGGACGGCGAACAGGAAGCGGGACAGCGGTGCGTCGCCGCGGACGCCCTCGCGGATGCCACCGGCGAACTGCCGCACCAGCCGGTCCAGTTCGTCGGGTCCGCCCGGTGTCGGCAGCTCCCACACGTCCTCGACCGTGAAGTCGCGGGCGATCTCGTGGATCCGCCACGGGCGTTCGGTGTGAGCGGTGCGCGGAAGGCGCATGGCGACGGCCCCTGACTCTTCCGGCCCTCGCGGGCCGCACGGAATATACGGTGGCGTACAACTCGAGCATAGCCCCATCTGTACGGCACCGTATACTCGGCTCGACGCTGCTGCCGCCCGACAGGAGGGCCCCGCCCCATGGCCGTCACCCGCACACCCCGCGGCAAGTGGATCGAGGAAGGGCTGCGCGCACTGTCCGCGGGCGGCCCCGAAGCCGTGCGTATCGAGGTCCTCGCGCAGGCGCTCGGCGTCACCAAGGGGGGCTTCTACGGCTACTTCCGCAACAGGGACGCCCTGCTCACCGAGATGCTCGACACCTGGGAGTACGAGGTCGCCGAGGGCGTCGTCGCGCAGGTGGAGAGCGGCGGGGGCGACGCGCGCCGGCGGCTCGTGCGCCTCTTCGCCCTCGTCGCCGAGTCCACCGACGGGCCGGTGCGCGGCACGACGGCCGACATCGCGATCCGTGACTGGGCGCGCCGTGATCCGGCGGTGGCGGAGCGGCTGCGACGCGTCGACAACCGCCGTATGGACTATCTGCGTTCGCTGTTCTCCGCGATCTGCCCCGACGAGGAGGAGGTCGAGGTGCGCTGTCTGATCGCGGTCTCGGTGCGTCTGGGGAACCACTTCAACGCGGCCGACAACGGAACGCTCGGCCGCGCCGAAGTGATGAGGCTGATCAGCCGGCGCCTGCTGGCCTGACCCCGGCCGGGGGAGGAGCGGCGACGGTCAGTCGGTGTAGACCTCCGCCCGGTCGACGCTCACGAACGCGGCACCGGAGGACGCGTTGTGCTCGCCGGTCACCCGCACCCGCAGGGTGTGCGGGCCGTTCGCCAGTCGCGGGCTCAGATACTGCAGACGCTCGCCGGTGCGGATCGCGCCGTAGAAGTCGACGCGTTGCTCGGGGCCGCCGTCGACGCTGATCGCCGCGATGCCGTTGCCGGTGTCCTGCACCGACAGGAGCGCGATGCGGGTCCCGGAGAAGCCGAACGTCGCGGTGGCGCCCGCCTGTTCGCTCCAGTGGTCGTCGCCCCAGAAGCACTGTGCGGCGCAGCCCGTCCCCGCGTTCCAGTCGCCCGTGTACGTGACGCTCCCGCTGCCGCTGGAGCGGGAGTCGTCGTTGATCCAGTGGTTCCCGGAGCCGGGGTCACCGGCCGGCAGGTCCTGGGTGGCGCCCATCGCGAGCGGCGTGCCGAGATCGGGGCTGCCGTCCGCGTTCCAGCCGATCTTCTGGGCCCGCGTCGTGCGGTCGGTGTACGTGTTCACCGACGTCGTCTTCGCGTGGTAGACGATCCAGTCCTCCGTGCCGTCGGGCGAGGTGAAGAAGGCATGGTGGCCCGGGCCGAACACGCCGTGTTCGTCGGCCCGCGAGAAGACGGCGCCGGAGTGCTGCGTCCAGTTGCCCGGCACCAGCGGATCGGCGCCGTCCGGCAGCGACTTCATCCACAGCTGGTAGTCGGGCTTGCCGGTGTCGCAGGTCGAGTACGTCATCCAGGTGCGGCCGCCCCGGTGCAGGAACTCCGGTCCCTCGCGGACCTCGGGGCAGCCTCCCGCGGCGTCGATCGCGACGGCGTCGCCGGAGAGCGTGTACGGATTCTCCAGCGGGGCGATGTTGAGCCCGTTGTGCTGGTACGGGTTGATGCCGCTGTAGGCCAGATACAGCCGGCCGTCGTGCTGGAGGATGCCGGGGTCGATCGCGAAGTCGTCCGCGTGGTTGGGCGGCGCCAGCTTCGCCTTGAAGTGGTAGGGGCCCGCGGGGTCGTCGCCCTGGGACTCCAGGACGTAGAGCCGGTGGTGGTCGTCGGTGCCGTCGTCGGCGGTGTAGTAGAGGTACCAGCGCTCGCCGAAGCGGTAGAACTCCGGAGCCCAGATGTGCTGGTTGCGGGAGGCGTCGGTGTCCGTCCACACCGTGACGGGGTCGGCGTCGAGGAGGGTGGCCAGGGACGGCGAGCTCCACATGCGGATGCTGTCGCCCTGGGTGGTGGTCAGGTGGTAGGCGCCGTTCGCGTACGTCACGAACGGGTCGGGGCCCGTGTTGAGCGGATTGCGGAAGGTGCCCGCGGCGGCGGCCGCGGGCCGGGCCGCGCCGGCCTGCGGGGCGCAGAGCAGGCCGACGAGCAGCGCGAGCAGGGCGGCGACCAGAGCGGTGGGGGGCCGGGGACGCATGAACGCTCCTTACATCGATGTAAGTGCCACGGCTTCAGGACGGTAGAGAGACGGTGAGGTGGTGTCAACGGGGCGTCGGGGGCGGTGTGTCACCGCGATCGTGGGGCCCGGAGGGGCCGGGCCCCGCGCTCACTGGCCGCCGAGTCCCGTCGTCGCGACGGACTTCACGATGTGCCGCTGGAAGAACATGAACACCACGACGAGCGGCAGTGCGGCCAGCACGGCCGAGGCCATCGACTGCGCGTACTGCACGCCGTACGCGTCCTTCACCGAGGTGATGCCGACGGGCAGGGTCATCAGCGCGGGGTCGGACGTGGACACGAACGGCCACAGGAAGTTGTTCCACGCGCCGATGAACACGAAGATCGACACGGCGGCGAGCATCGGCCGCGACAGCGGCAGCAGCACCGACCAGAAGATCCGCCAGTGCCCGGCCCCGTCGATCCGGGCCGCCTCCTCCAGCTCGCGCGGGAGCGAGTCGAAGTGCTTCTTCAGGATGAACACCATGACCGGCGCCACCGTCTGCGGGAGGATCACCGCCGCGTACGTGTCGAGCAGGTGCAGCGACAGCATCTGCTGGAACCACGGCACGATGAGGATCTGCGGCGGCACGAGCACGGCCGCGACCGTCAGCGCGAACAGACCGCGCCGGCCGGCGAACACCGTGCGGGAGAAGGCGTATCCGGCCATCGCCGAGACCAGCACCGTGATCACGGTGACGCAGGCCGCGATCAGCAGGCTGTTGAACATCCACAGCGGCAGGTCGCCCCGGTCCCAGACGGTGCGGAACGCCTGGAAGGTGAGGCCGCCCTTCGGCCACAGCCAGTGCAGCGGATCGCTCGCGTCCTGCTCGGACTTGAAGGCCGTGAGCACGGCCCACGCCATCGGCAGCAGCCAGAGCACGGCGCCGACGCACAGGACGGTGAGCGCGGCCACCCGGGCGGTGCGGCTCGTGCCGAGCGTCAGGTTCGTGCGGGACGGCTCCCGTCCGGGCCGCCGCCGCGGCGGTCGTACCGGTCGCTGCGGGCGGACCGTGCGGGACGCTCCGGCCGGACGGGCTGCGGGTATGTCGGTGGAGGTCATGGTCACTTCTCCCGGCGGCGGAGTGCGAGGAACTGGGCGGCGGAGGCCAGCAGCACCAGGGCGAAGAAGATGTAGCTGATCGCCGAGGCGTAACCGAGCCGGTATCCGGTGAAGCCGACGTCGTAGACGTACTCGACGACCGGCCGCGTCGAGTTGTTCGGGCCGCCCTTGGTCATCAGGTAGACCTGGTCGAAGACCTTCAGGGACGCCAGGACCTGGAGCACGGTGATGACGGCCGTGATGCGGCGCAGCTGCGGCAGGGTGATCGACCACAGCCGCCGCCAGGCACCCGCACCGTCGATGGCCGCCGCCTCGTACAGATGGTCCGGGATGGACTGCAGGGCGGCGAGGAACAGCAGGAAGTTGAAGCCGACGGTCCACCACAGGGTCGCCAGCGCGACCGCCCACATGGCCACCGACTCGTCGCTGAGCCAGGCGAGCTGGCCGAGGCCGAGCTTGTCGAGCAGGTGGTTGTAGAGGCCGAGGTCGGGCTGGTAGAGCCAGATCCAGAGCAGGCCCACCACGCCCACCGGCAGCAGGTAGGGGGCGAAGAAGGCCAGCCGCCACACCCACTGCCCGGGCAGACCCGTGTGCACGAGCAGGGCCATGGCGAGCGCGACCACGACGAGCGGGACCGTCGAGATGATCGTGAACCAGGCGGTGTGCCACAGGGCCCGCCACATCTCCGCGTCCCCGAAGGCCTCGGTGAAGTTGTCGAGGCCGACGAAGGACGGGCTGTGCGCCGACAGGGCCCGGTCCGTCAGGCTCATCCACAGCCCCTGGCCGAGCGGCCAGAGCATGAAGACGGCGAACAGGACCAGGAACGGGAGTGCGAAGAGCAGGCCGGGGCTCAGCAGCCGGCGCACCCGACCGGCAGCCGGCCGGAGCGCGGCATGGGGAGAGGACATCGTCGTGCCTCCTGCGAGGTGGGCGCGGCCGGTCAGGCCGGACTGGGCTTGGCGAGGAAGGTGTTGAGGCGCCGCACCATCGCGCGCGCCGCACGGTCGGGGGCGAGACCGTCGAGCAGGGCCTGCTGGAGGACCTGCGACATGGCGTTCTGGAAGTCGGAGCCCGCGCCCGCGAACCAGACCGCCGGGTCCAGGACGACATGGTCCTGGGCCACCTTGTAGTGCGCCTGCGGCAGCAGGCCGGCGTACTCCTCGGTGCGGGTGACCGGGCCGTACGCGGGAATGTGCCCGGCCGTCGCCCAGATCTGCCCGGCCTTGAGCAGGGCGGCCACCGCCTGGTGGGTGCGCCGGCGGTGCTCCTCGTCGGGACGGTCGCGGTGGGGGAGCACGAACGAGTGCGAGTCCGCGTAGATCGCGGGCGTGCCGAACACGGTCGGGAACGGGGCCGCGCCCACGTGCTTGTCCTGGGCGCGGAAGGTGCCGAGCTCCCATTCACCCGAGAGGATCATGGCGGTCTGATGGTTGGCGAACGCGGCGACGCCCGCGTTGTAGTCGAGCCGCTTCGGGTTGGTCTTCCCGTCGACCAGCTTGGCCATGAACGCGATGACCTCGGCCATCCGGTCCACGTCCACCTTCGCGGGACCACCGGGAGGCAGCTCGAACGCGCCGCCCGTCTGCCGGTACAGGCCGTAGAAGAGCCGCCAGCCCTGCGCGGTGTCGGTCGCGTACCCGAAGGCGATGCCCTGCTTGCCCGAGGCCCTGGCCAGTTCCCGGCCGGCCGCGAGGAACTTGTCCGGCGAGGAGAACGCGTCGGCGTCCAGCGTGCCGTCGGCCGTGAGCAGCCCCGCCTTCTTCATCGGCTCCGGATGGAAGAACACGATGAACGGGTGGGTGTCGAGCGGGATCGCGTAGGTCTGGCCCTCGAACTGGGTGCGCGACCACACGGCGTCCGCGAAGTCCTTGCGCAGCACGCCGTGTTCGGCGAGCAGGTTCATGTCCCACGGGTCCACCAGGCCCGTCGGTGCGTACCCCGCGAGGCGCGACATGTGGGCGACGGCGACGTCCGGGCCGCGTCCGCCGGCCGAGGCCATGGCGAGCTTCGTGTAGTACGGGGTGCCCCACTCCAGGACCGTGCGCTCGATGTGCGTCCCGGGCATGTCCGGCCCGGCCTTGCGCACCATGTCGTCCAGCAGCCCGCCGTCGGCCCCCTGGAAGAGGTCCCACAGCCGGACCGTCGACTCCCCGGCGGCCAGCGCGCTGCCGCAGCCGCTGAGCGCTCCCGCACCGAGGACCGTGGCCCCCGCGGCGAGTGCGGCGCCCAGCGCGCGCCGCCTGGTGAGTGCGGGGCGACCGACGGCGGATGCGGATGTGCCGGTCATCGCGGCTCCCTTCTGAACTGTCGTCTCCGATGGGTGTACATCGATGTAAACGGTGTCCGGTGTCGGCGCCGGCCGGTCAGCCGGCGTCCGTCGGCTCGTACGCGGCCGTCCGCAGCTGGGCGTCCCGCAGGAGAGCGGTGTCCACCTTCTCGGAGCGGTCGAAGCGGTACACGCCGTTGCGCTCCTGGAAGACGTCCGTCAGCTGCGTGTAGCAGTAGCCGAACATGTCCGGGTCGTCGAGCAGCACGCCCGTGAGGCCGGTGAAACGCTCCACGAACTCCCCTGCGGTCCGCGGCCGTTCGCCGTATCCCCACGAGGCGTCCCGCTCGTCGCCCGCCGCCTCGGCGGCCGCCTCCGGGTCCCACCAGATGCCGCCGAACTCGCTGCAGAAGTACGGCTGCCCGCGGTACGGCACGGACCACGCACGCCCGTCCGGGCCGGTGTTCACGTACGGCTCGTCCGTGGCGAGGCCGCGCATCGTCTTCGCGAACGCGGCCGGGTCCTGCTCGTAGCAGTGCGCGTCGTACACGTCCGTCTCCGGAACGCGGTGCGCGTAGCCGGACGCGTCGATCACCGGCCGGGTGCCGTCGGCCAGCTTCGTGGCGAGGAACATCGCGCGGGTCGCGTCGTCGAGCGCGGTGATGCGGTCGTGCAGCGGCTGGTACGTCTCGTTGAGCGGGCACCAGCCGACGATCGACGGGTGCGCGTGGTCCCGCTCGACGGCCTCCAGCCACTGGGTCACGTACGACGCGTCGGGCCGCTGGTTGTCGTCGCGGACGCCGACCTCGCATCCCCAGTCGCCGAACTCGCCCCACACCAGGTAGCCGAGCCGGTCCGCGTGGTAGAGGAAGCGCTCCTCGAAGACCTTCTGGTGCAGCCGCGCGCCGTTGAAGCCCGCTGCGAGACCGAGCTCGATGTCCCGCACCAGCGCGGCGTCGCTCGGCGCGGTCATCAGCCCGTCGGGGTAGTAGCCCTGGTCGAGGACGAGCCGCTGGAAGACCGGCTCCCCGTTCAGCAGCAGCCGCTTCCCGGAGAGGGACACCGAGCGCAGACCCGCGTACGACGTCACGCGGTCCACGACCCGGCCCCCGGCGTCGGAGACCTCCAGCGTCAGGTCGTACAGGTGCGGGTCGGCGGGCGACCACACCCGCAGCCGGTCCTCCGGCACGCGCAGCGTCAGGCGCGGCGCCAGGTCGAGGTCCGCGCGGGCCTCGGCGGTCAGCACCGTGCCGCGCCCGTCGGCGAGCACGGCCCGCACCCGGTGGCCC
>NZ_WWIA01000304.1 GCF_009870065.1 Streptomyces sp. SID5785
AGGGGCGCGGGGAACTGCGCGACCAGCCCCCACGGACGGAGAGCCGAAGACCGGTGCGGCCCGCGGCTAGCGCAGCGCGTCCGCCACCTCGCGCGCAGCGTCCAGCACCCGCGGCCCCACCCGCTCCGGGACGGCGTCCGCGAGCATCACGACCCCGACCGACCCCTCTATCCCGGTCACCCCGAGCAGCGGCGCGGCCGCGCCGCTGGCCCCCGCCTCGAGCTCCCCGTGCGTGAGCGTGTACCCCGGGTCGAGGGACCCCCCGCCCTGCCGCGACGCGAGGATCGCCCGCCCCGCGGCCCCGCGGTCCAGCGGGTGGCGGAAACCGGCCCGGTAGGCCACGTGGTAGTCGGTCCAGGTCGGCTCGACGACGGCGACGGCCAGGGCCTCGGTCCCGTCGACGAGCGTGAGGTGGGCCGTCGCCCCGATGTCCTCGGCCAGCGAGCGCAGCGCCGGCAGCGCGGCCTCGCGCACCAGCGGGTGCACCTGCCGGCCGAGCCGCAGCACCCCGAGTCCCACGCGGGCCCGGCCGCCGAGGTCGCGCCGGACCAGCGCGTGCTGCTCCAGGGTGGCGAGAAGGCGGTAGACGACCGTCCGGTTGACCCCGAGCTTGTTGGAGAGCTCGGTCACGGTCAGCCCGTGGTCGGTGTCGGCGAGCAGCTTGAGGACCCGTAGTCCCCGGTCGAGCGTCTGGGATGTCTCCGCGGTCACGACGCCCACTCCTTAGTGTGAGGGAGGCGGTCTCCTCCACGGCGGTTGCGCCGCCGGTCCCGTCCGGCGACGCGCGTCAGAGGCCGCCGGTCGGTAGCAGGCCCTGGGCTGCGTTCGGCTGGGTGCGCGTACGACGGTCTTCGGGCGTACCGGCTGCGCTCCGCGGCGGCGCTGCCACGGGGCGTGTGCGTTCCCGGGAATGTAGCGAGGACGTCCCGCTGAGCGGAAGACTCCGTCCAGAATCCGGTCAGCGAGCGGCCGGAGATCACCGGGATTGCCCCGGTCCGCACACCCCACAACAAATGCGGAACGAGCGCGTCCGATCGGTCACTTCATGCGCGTGGCCCACTCCTGGACCTTCGTGATGCGCTGCCGCAGCTGCCCCGCCGTCGCCTCGGCGCTCGGCGGCCCGCCGCACACCCGGCGCAGCTCGGTGTGGATGACGCCGTGCGGCTTGCCGCTCTGGTGGACGTACGCGCCGACCATCGTGTTGAGCTGCTTGCGCAGCTCCATCATCTCCTTGTGCGAGACGACCGGCCGCCGCTCGGCGGGCATCTCCAGGAGGTCCGCCTCGCTGTCCGGCTTCTTCCTGCTGTGCGCGATCTGCCGGGCCTGCCGCTTCTGGAGCAGGAGCTGCACCTGGTCGGGTTCGAGCAGCCCGGGGATACCCAGGTAGTCCTGCTCCTCCTCGCTGCCGGGGTGGGCCTGCATGCCGAACTCGGCGCCGTCGTAGAGCACCCGGTCGAAGACGGCCTCGGACTCCAGCGCCTCGAACGAGAACTGCTCCTGCTCGCCGGTGTCCTCGTCCTGCTGCTTGTTCGCCTCGTCCATCTCCTGCTCGGACTCGGCGTAGGGGTCCTCCTCCCCCTCCTTCTTCGGCTTGTCGAGCACGTGGTCGCGCTCGACCTCCATCTCGTTGGCGAAGCCGAGGAGGTCGGGGACGGTGGGCAGGAAGACGGACGCGGTCTCGCCGCGGCGCCGGGAGCGCACGAAACGGCCGACCGCCTGCGCGAAGAACAGCGGCGTGGAGATGGTGGTGGCGTACACGCCGACGGCCAGCCGCGGCACGTCGACGCCTTCCGACACCATCCGCACCGCGACCATCCAGCGGTCCTCGCTCGCGGCGAAGTCGTCGATCCGCTTCGAGGCCCCGGCGTCGTCGGACAGCACGAGCGTCGCCCTGCTGCCGGTGATCTCCCGGATCAGCTTCGCGTACGCCCGCGCGGACTCCTGGTCGGAGGCGATGACGAGGGCGCCCGCGTCCGGGATGCCCTTCCTGACCTCGGTGAGGCGCGCGTCGGCGGCGCGCAGCACGCTCGGCATCCACTCGCCGCGCGGGTCGAGCGCGGTGCGCCAGGCCTGACTGATCGCGTCCTTCGTCATCGGTTCGCCGAGCCGGGCCGCGATCTCGTCGCCCGCCTTGGTGCGCCAGCGCATGTTGCCGCTGTAGGAGAGGAAGATGACGGGCCGCACGACGCCGTCGCCGAGCGCACTGCCGTAGCCGTACGTGTAGTCGGCGGAGGACCGGCGGATGCCGTCGTTGCCCTCCTCGTACTGCACGAAGGGGATCGGGTTGGTGTCGGAGCGGAACGGCGTACCGGTGAGCGCGAGCCGCCGGGTCGCCGGCTCGAACGCCTCCAGGCACGCCTCGCCCCAGGACTTCGAGTCACCGGCGTGGTGGATCTCGTCGAGGATGACGAGCGTCTTGCGCTGCTCGCTGCGGTTGCGGTGCAGCATCGGCCGCACGCCGACGCCCGCGTACGTCACGGCAACGCCCTGGTACTCCTTGCTGAGCGGCCCGGCGCTGTACTCGGGATCGAGCTTGATCCCTATGCGCGCGGCCGCCTCCGCCCACTGCTTCTTCAGGTGCTCGGTCGGCGCGACCACGGTCACCTGCTGCACGACGTGGTGGTGCAGCAGCCAGGAGGCGAGGGTCAGCGCGAACGTCGTCTTGCCGGCCCCGGGGGTCGCGACGGCGAGGAAGTCCCGCGGCTGCTCCTGGATGTACCGCTCCATGGCCCCCTGCTGCCAGGCACGCAGCTTGTTGGCGGTGCCCCAGGGGGCGCGGCCGGGGAAGGCGGGTGACAGGTGGTGGGACGAGGAGGTGCTGGCAGACATCGATGCGGTCCCGGAGGGCTCTCCGTTGCGGGTGGCGGCGGGTGACGGGCGGGCAGTAGTCACGGTCTCCGGTTACTCGGGGCTGGACGGCACGGGTACGTAGGACACGGGTACGTATGGCACGGGGTACGTAGGACACAGGTACGTATGACAACCGGGCCACCCTACCGGGGACGTGATGGACGGCGCGGTGGACGAGGCCGCGCCGGATCCCGTTGCGACACGGGTCACAGATCAACTGCCCGTCCCCCAGGGGCCCTGGGCGCCGGCACGACACCGGCACGGCCCCGGCACCGGCCCCGGCCCCGCTCAGGCCTCCGTCGCGCGCAGGCGGGTGCCGACCCACGCCCCCGCCAGCGCCACCACCGCCATCGGCGCGAACACCGCGACGAACGCCCCCGGGTGCGAGCCGCCCGCCCCTGTCGCGACCCCGTGCCCCACCGCTCCCCCGCCCAGCGCGGCGAACGCGGCGCCGCCCGCGGCGAGCAGCACGACGTTCGACAGGCCGTCGGAGATCTGCAGCGCGGCCGAGTTCGCCCCGGCCTCCTCCGGCGCCGACAGCTGGAACAGCAGCACGCTCGTGGACGAGATCACCAGCCCCATCCCCAGACACCCGAAGGCCCAGGCCACCGCCACGATCCAGACCGGCACCGCCTCGATCAGCACGCTCGGCGCGGTCGCGATCGCGGCGGCGACCAGCACCATGCCGCCGGCGACCATCCGCTCCCGGTGCCGCTCGAGGCCGGGCCGCGACTGCACCCACGAGCCGAGCGCCCAGGTCGCCCCGCCCGCCGCCAGCGAGAACCCGGCGAGCGTCGGCGACAGCCCCCGCTGGGTGACCAGCATCAGCGGGACGAAGGACTCCGCCGCGATGAACGACCCCGCCGCGACCCCGCGCAGCAGCACGACCGACGGCAGCCCGCGCACCGCCCGGTACGTGCCGCGCGGCAGCAGCCCGAGCACGGACGGCACGAGCAGCGCGGCCCCCGCGACGCCGGGCAGCAGGGAGAGCGGGCGCAGGTCCTGCGCCGCGTACTGGAGCAGCCCGGCCCCGGCCGAGATCCCGAACGCGAGGCGGACGCGCCGCCGGTCGACGCCGCGGCCCCCGGCTCCGCCGGGCGGCGGCCCACCGGCCCGGCGCTTGATCTGCGGCAGCGCAAGCCCGAGCGGCAGCAGCACGAGCACCGGGATGCCGAGGAACACCCAGCGCCACCCGAGGTGCTCGGTCACGGCCCCGGCCGCGAGCGGCCCCACGATCGACGGCACGACCCAGCTCGCCGCGAACGCCGCCATGATCGCGGGCCGCAGCCGCTCCGGGTAGGCCCGGCTCACCACCACGTACAGCGCGACGATGACCAGCCCGCCGCCGAGTCCCTGGACGGCCCGCCCCGCCACGAACAGCCACATGCTCCCGGCGGTCCCGGCCAGCACGAGCCCCGCCGCGAACGCCCCGATCCCCGCGCTCAGCGCCCCGAGCGGCCCGCTGCGGTCGGCCCACTGACCGGCCAGCACCATCCCGAGGAGGCTGGTCGTGAAGTACCCGGAGAACGCGAACGCGTACAGCGACACCCCGTCCAGCTCCCGCGCGGCGACCGGCATCGCGGTCCCCACGGCGGTCGCCTCGAAGGCGATCAGCAGGACGACGGTGACGATCCCGACGCTGAGCGCACGGTAGGTCCGGCCGAGCACCCCGCGCCCGTGCGCGGCGGACCCGGCCGCGGGGTCGTCGGCGGCGGACAGCGGTACGGCGGGGATGTCGGCGGTGGCGTCGGCGGTGACGTCGTCTTCGAGGGCGGCCATGCGCCTCAGCGTAAGGGCCGTACCGCCCTCTGACCCCTGTCGGAAGACGGTCTTCCCCCTGGTCCCTTGGTCGTACGACCGCCCGTCCGCCCCGCCCGCACGGTCCGCCCGCCCGGCCCGCCCGGCAGGGTCGCCCGCAGGGGCCGTGAACGGCGTATGGCAGTCGTGTTGCAGGGGGCGCGGAACCCTTGAGGCGGGCGAGGCCCCCTCGTACGGTCGTTGTCAGCCGGGGAAACCACCCGAGACAGATCCCGGCCGTGTGCCCGAGTGGCTTAGGGATTCGCCTGCAAAGCGAAGCACACCGGTTCGATTCCGGTCACGGCCTCTGACGCAGTCCGACGGCGCCGGACTGCGCCGCCACGAAGGGCGCCCCGCTGCGGCGGGGCGCCCTTCCGGTGCCTCCTGGGCTCACCTGTCCTGCGCCGGATAGACCGTCCGCCCGGGCAGCTCCAGACCGTCGCAGCCGCGCCGGCCGGCCTCCTCCTTCGCGAAGACCCCGAGCAGCGCCCGGAGCTCGCTCATGGGCAGCACCGGACCGGTGCCGTGCGGCGCGTAGCTGTTCACGAGGAAGTTCGCGGACTCGCCCGCACACCGGGCCGTGGCCCGCCCGAAGTTCTCGCCGAGCAGCGCGTCCCGGACGCTGTGCCCGTCGGGGATCTGCACGTTCGCCCCCAGCAGCCGCTCGAACGGCTTGTCGGTCCAGTCGCCGTACCAGCCGGTGAACGTGGCCGCCGTCCGTCCCGTACCGGAGTCCACGAGGGAACAGCTGCTGATCGGCGCACGCCCGCCGGTGGGCGCGAGCACCTGCCAGTCCTTCCCCGACGGGCTCCTCGGCAGCGCGGCGCGCGCCAGTCCCCCGCACATCGTGGCGCGGGCCTGCCGCAACGACAGCCGGTGCGCGGGCTCGAGCCGGTCGGGCACGGGCAACCTGGCTGCCCCACAGCCCAGTTCGTCGTTGGCCCGGTTGGCGATCTGCACGGCCATGCGCGCGGGCGTGGCCTCCGGCTTGCGCTCCACCGCGAGGGAGTACACGTTCGTGACGAGCCGCCTGATCCGGCCCTCGGCGTCCCGGCCCAGCGCCGGACAGTCCTGGACGATCATCGGTCCGAGGTTGCCGTGGAATCCCGGGATCTCCCGGGAGTAGAGGTACTGCGGATCGCGCGGGATGGTGAACTCCAGGTCCAGCGGCCCGTCCGGCTCCGCGCCGTCGGTCGTGGCCTCGGCGCGCAGGACGTAGTGATACCCGTCCGGCCGGTCCACCTCGCACGCGACGGACGTGCCGTCGCCCGAGCCGAACGTGTCCTCACCGGCCCGCAACCGCTCCTTGGGCAGCAGATCCGCGAGATCCCCGCCGGAGAGCGCGCCGCCGCACAGGGTGCGGGCGTACCACCAGGGTTGCCACCAGGGCTTGTACACCCATGTGGCCCCCGCCAGGACGGCGAGCACGACGACCCCGATCACGGCCGTCCGCCGCCCGGGCAGCAGACGGCGCACCCATGACCCCCCGCGCACTCCCGCTACCCCTGCGTCCGGCCGTCGGCGGCCGAGCCGTCGGCAGCTGAGCCGTCGGCGCCGGCTCCCGCTCCGGCTCCGACCCGCTGGACCAGCACCTGGCCCGGCCACGACCCGGACAGAAAGGTCTCGGCGCGGGTGAACCCGTTGCGCTCGTAGTAGGCGACCAGCTCGCCCCCGCCGCCCGCCCAGCAGTCGACCCGCATCAGGTCGACCCCGGCCCGCCGCGTCTCCTGCGCGGCGTGCGCGAGCAGCGCGGATCCGATACCGAGGCCCGCCCGGCGCCGATCGGTGATCAACAGCCGTACGTAGCGCTCGGGTTCGGCAGCGGGCGCGATGGGCATCTGCGGGTTCGGCCCGGTGTCCAGCACCACGGCGCCCACGGGCACGCCGTCCAACTCGGCGACGAAGGGCTGGTTCACGGTGGTGTACCGCTCGACGCGCTCGGTGCCGCCGTTCGTCTGCGAGTACGGCACGGTGCCCCACTGCTGCGTGTTCCCCCGCGCGTTCATCCAGGCCACGGCCCCGTCGAGCATGTCGAGCAGGGCGGGCGCGTCGGCGGCGGTGCCGGGGCGGATCCGTAGGGCGGGGCGGGCCGTGCCGCCCCCGGTGTCACGGTCGATGGTGGTCATCGGGCGAGTCTAGGCACGGCCGCCCCGCGGGACATCGGCCGACCGCAGACCGGATCGAGGCCCGCTCTCCGTACGGAATCGAGGCCCGCTCTCCGTACCGGACCGAAGTCCACTCTCCGCACCGGACCGAAGTCCGCTCCCCGGACCGGACGGAGGGACCGGATCGAGGTTGCGACGGCCTGGTCGACCGGCCCTCGGCCGCCCCCGCCGTCCAAAGAAAAAGCACGTTGGGGAAACAACCCACCAACCACCCCCGACCCCCGTGGCGGGCCCGCACGGCCGCCATCACCCTCACGAGTGGAAAATGCCAACTGGGCTTGCATCGAGCACAGTTCGCCATCCACGCTCTCGGCACGACAACCGAAAAAACTTCGGCCCCCGCCGGGACTGCCATCCCACTGCGAGGGCCTGACCACCCAGGAAGTAGACCCTTCCCGATGGCTGTGAACAAGCCTAGCGCCCCCGCCTGCGCACGCACCGCCGACCGGCCCACGTCACCCGCACCCGTGACCCGTAGCGGCGGTGTGCGACACGACAACCACCGCCACACCACCCGCTACACGGTGATCGGCAACCATCTGCTCCAGCACAGCAGCCTCTCCCTGACCGCGATCGGCCTGGCGGCGCACATCCAGTCGCTCCCGTCCGGTGCGAGCATCACGATCAAGGCCCTGAGCAGCCGATTCCCGGAGGGCGAGGTCCGGATCGCGCGAGCCCTGCGGGAGTTGGAGACCCACGGGTACCTCTCGCGCACCCGTGAACGCCTCCCCTCCGGCCGCGTCGTCACGCACACCACGTCGCACAACCACCCCGGGGCCACCACGGCCGCCGCCCCCACCACGGCACCCGCCGACGCCGCGCAATCGGGCACCGCGACTCCCTGCCCCCGGGCCACGCGCCCGGCCGGGCCCGCAAAACCCGTCGCCCCGACGGAACTTGACGACTCCGACCCGGCGGTCGCCCTCCTCATCGGCCTGCGTCACATCGACTCACGCCTGACACTCCCGGCCCGCGACGTGGCGCGACTGGCCCCCGGCGTCACGACATGGTTCGACCGGAACATCCCTCCCGAGGCCGTCCGCCGGACCCTCACCGCCGACCTCCCCACGGCCCCGCTCCACCACCCGGCAGGCCTCCTCGCCCACCGTATCGAGGCCTACCTGCCACCACCACGCCCCGCGCGCCCGCCACTGCCCCTCGACCGGCCCGGCCCGGACGCGCGCCCGGCCCCACTCCAGAACTGCGAAGGCTGCGACCGGGCGTTCCGCTCACCGGCACCGGGCCGGTGCATGTCATGCACGAACGGGTCACGGGCCGCGGCCTAGCCTGAATCTGCTGCTGAACTTGAATGAGTGATGTCGGGGACGGGGAGCGTGGTGGCACCCCGCGCCGCTTTACCTATGGCTGGCTCGGCAAGATGAGCGCATGGTCGAGAGCGAAGCAGTTCTGCTGGCGCTGCTGCGCGAGCTTGATGATCCGGAGTGGCTGGAGTGGCCGCAGCACTACGACCGTGGCGAGACCGCAGCCCGCTTCGGTGGTCTACTGACCCGACTCGAAGGCGACTTCGCAGCTCGCTGCACGGATGAGCAGGACACCCAGGACTCCAGCGAGTACGGACGCGTCGTCGTGCCGGCTGAGGCGACCGTATGCGGAACCCGGATCGTCGTCTGCGTGAGCAAGTTCGGCTCGCTGGCGCTTGTCTGCGCGGACAACCCGGGCGCCTTCCTCGGAACGGAGGAAGCCCAAGCCGAGGGCGAGTTGGACGGCGCTGACCTCGCCAAGGCCAACCGGGCGTTGGTTGGGCTCGGCTATGTAGTGATTGCCGAGGAACTGCTGGAGAGCGACTACGACGGGCCGAGCCGACTGCCCTCGCATGTTCAGCGGCCCACCTGGTGGGCTCGCTTCTTCGGCTTCTTCTGACGATCACACCGACAGGGTCAGGCCCGTGCCCGCCAGGCAGCCGTCGACGACCTCCGGCCGGTGCTGAAGCATCTTGAGCTTGCGCTTCACGGCACGGGTGACCTGGCCGAGGTCGGCGGCGGCCAGGTTGCCGATGTCGCGCTTAACGAGCGACCAGATGCCCTCCTGTGGGTTGAGGTCCGGGGCGTACGTCGGCAACTGGAACACGGTGAGCCAGTCGGCGTTGGCCTCAAAGAAGTCCCGCAGCGGCGCGACCAGGTGCATGCGCAGGTTGTCCCACACCAGCACGATGGGCCCGCCGAGCTGTGTACGGGCGCGGAGGACCAGGTCGCGGTAGTCCTTCCAGCCGAAGCCCTTCGGTTGGTCCTTGCGGCCCCGGTACTCGCGGATCGCGTAGATCAGACGCGACCGCTCACCAGGCTTGTAGCAGGTCATGCCCGCCATCGACACGCGGCCCGAGCCCCGACCGCGCACACGAACGACCGGAGTGCTGCCCTTACGGCCCCAGGTCCTGGCACGCGGCGGCGTCATCGACTGGCCGGCTTCATCCTCGAAGACCACCCAGCCACTGTTCGCCGCCGCGGTGCTCTTACCCGCGCCCACACCTCTCGCTTCCACAGCTCGACCGCATCGTCGTCACGCTCGATCGCACGCCGGGCCGGTTGCTGCCAGCTCCAGCCGTGACGCTTCAGCAGCCGCCAAGTGCCCTCGACCGTGTAGGACACATGGAACAATCGACCGATCAGTGTCTTCACCCTGGCCAGGGTCCACCGCTGATCGACCCACCGTGTGCCAGAGGGCCGCACGCCAACTCCCGCTCCAGCCTGGCCATTTGCACATCAGACAGTCGGGGCCGACCAGGTGATCTCTTGGATGCCACCCCGGCCAGGCCTTCCTCGCGCCACTGGCGTCGCCAGCGTTCTACCGACCGCTCCGAGACCCGCAACGCGGCAGCGATATCCCGGTTCCCCTCCCCGCCCTCGAACCGAGCCACGGCTTCGTGCCGAACACGCTCCCGCGCGGGTCTCTCGACGTTGGTCAAGCCACCACCCTGCGCGTATCTCACCGCCGCAGGACTACCGAAGCCACCCCCACGCCGTCCAGAGAACGGCCCGACATCACCCGATCAAGTTCAGTGGCTCCGCCCATGAGCAGCAACCACACGGAGTGGGTGACATGGCCACGCGCCTCTATCGAACGATGCGGGAGTTCGTGCAGTCCGTGCACGACACCCTCCCCGGGAAATTCGAGATCAAGACTTCTCATGATCAAGCTCAAGGCAACCGCGGCCACCCTCATGGCTATCCACTCCTGATGCTGCCACCGTGACAGAATCAAGCTCCGCGTCGGCCGACGGTCCGGATAACAGGCACCCCGTGACCTGAAAATGGAACAAGAACACGGGTACTCCATGGGCATCCAACTCCACCACCGTCACTGGTTACGTTCAGGTGCTGTGTTCGGACAGTCTCGACGACGCGAACACGCAGGCCCAGCTGCAAATCATGCGCGGCGGAGAATGGACGAGTCACGGGAAAACCGTTACCAGCTACAAGACCGGGAAGGCAATTCATGTGAATGCCACCGCACCCAAGCGGATCGGCAACTGGCGGTACCGCACCAAGGCACGGAAACATCTGGACCCTGCCTACGTTCCACTCTCCCGTTCGCACGCTTTGGAGGCGTGGCTGAATGCGCAAGATGTCTGACGGAGCTCACGAGATTCTTGTCATCACACAGGAGCCTGCACGCAGCCGGGGAGCACAAGAGTGTTCCACTCAGGATCTAGCAATCGCTGCAGTGATTTATCGCCGCCTCACTTCTGAGCGCAACCCATATATGGAAGGCGCCACCCAGGAGACCACCTCGCCTTCGATGCTGCCCATGGGAGCCGCACTGGAGTCCTGCCTGCTCAAGAAATCCGAACTGCAAGTACATGTTTCCGAACTACTCGATCTCGCAAAGGTCGACAACCCGACCCTTGCCGAATACCTAGAGTGAAGCCACACACGGAGCCACTCTCAGCGATGCGCATCATTGCGGCAAGCGCGTCAACTCTCCCCTTTCCATGACGGCAGCTTGCACGACGATGTACGACCAGGCAAAAGTGGCGCCGCACAAAGACCGAGAAGGGACTGGAAAGTGCAGCGATCGGCGGAGATAAGATCCATTCGGCGAGCCGCCTTCTTCCTGGCCACCTTTACGATCGCCGCAACCGGCTGCAGCGACTCGCCAGGCGACCGAAAAGCTGAATCGCACGAAAAAACGGCTGTCCCGGCGAGCAAGGTCTGCGCCAGTACGCTCGATACTTCAGCAGCGACAGCCTTGGAAAGGGTGACTGGAGCCGACCGGTTCGAGGAACTCACAGGAACGAACGACGCTGGCGAGCCCCGTACGTTCTCCGTAGCTAGATCCGTTGAACACCTGCATGGGGATGCCGGAGAGCGGAGCTCTTGCTCCATTTATAAGCCAGGTGACGGCAGTGGAACCCCGATCTTGGACATCGAATTTCAAGCAGCAGAATCTCACCCGACCGCACGCGACGAGAACACGCGGAACGATCAGGTCAACTATCCGATCGGCGCCTACGCCGCCGTCAGCACAAACGGCGCGAACCTGTTTTTCCAATGCCCGACAGAGGCCAAGAAGGGCGACTCGCTCCAGAGCGACACCAAATACGTGAAGGCCGCACTGTATTCAGCGTCGGCAAAGCTTCGGAGTGATGGGTCCGCCGACGAGCTGATGACGATCCTCAACTCGATCGCCCGCCACGTGGCTGCCGAAGCCGAATGCACAGCGGTGGCAGATCTACCCGAGAAACTTCCGAAGCCGATCACGTCATAGCCTCAGACGGCCTGCGAACCGCGGGACCGGTACGTCGGGACCATAGGTGTCAGTGAGCGGTCGTAGCCGCGTGCAGACTTCTGCTGTCCCCAAAACGTGACTGTTTCTGGGAGCTGCGGTCCTTCGCGGGTCGGGAGAACATCACTCTCGCTCCAGGCGGAAGGCCGGGCAGGTGTCCGGGTCGGCGTCGTCGTAGAGCACGGAATGCTTCGCGTCGACGCCGATCGACAGGAGCGCGACCGTGCCCGCAGTGGCGAGTGGGTCTTCCGGCGTTTCGAACGAGAGCTTGAGCATGGGGTACTTGCCGGAGCCGGCGGTCCTGCTCACTTGCCACCTGCCCGAGCCGTCGAATGTCTTGTCCCCGCCGTACCGAGGGAAGTCGTCGGTCGGCCAACGCCGGACGGTCATCGTGCCGCCGAACTCACCCGGAGACGTCTTGAGGGTGATCCGCGCCCCGTCCGCGTCATGCGAACCCCGGTAGGTTCCCTCCAACTCGGCCGAGCTGACCTGCGCGGTCCGCTTCGGCACGCACCGCCCCGACGTGCCGGACGAACAGGCCACGATGAGCCCGCCGGCGAGCGTGGCCAGCGCCACTCCGGCGCAGAGCAGCTTCTTCTTCACCGGATCAGCATTGCCGCCCACCGGCTGCCGGCGAACGAGGAGGCCCATGCCATGGCTCAGCGCCTCATGCGGCGACGGTAGACCATGATCCGAACTCACTGCCTGGGTGGCTGGTGGTACGGACCGCCCTGCGGCGTATTCGGGCTCTGCGGGGCGTAGTTGGGGGGCGGGGCGGCGTTGTACGGCTGCTGGGCGTACGTCGTGGGGTAGGCAGGGGGCTGCTGTTGCGCGGGCTGTACGGGCTGAGGGTGGTTTCGGCGGTTGCGCAGGGCCACCGCCGTGACCGCGCCCGCGATCAGGACGGCGGCGCCGGCGCCGAGACCGATCCACAGGCCCGTGTTGCCGCCGCTGTCCCCCGACTGCCCGTCCGCCTCCGGCACCTGCGCCCCCGTCGCCCTCGACGGCTCGGAGGACGGCTTCTCAGCGGCCTGGGCCGGATAGTCCGCCATCGGGAACTTGTCCGCCGGGCCCGGGTCGCCGGGGGTCTTCAGCGCGATGCGGGGGCGGACGATGCCGTAGCCGATCGAGTCGTTGCGCTTCGCGCCGTCCGTGGGGGCGCCGATCGTGTTGAGCATGACGCGCAGGACCTGGTTGTTCGTCCAGTCGGGGTGGGCGGACCAGATCAGAGCGGCGCTGGCGGAGGCGAGGGCGGTGGCGCCACTGGTCCCCTTCGACTTACAGAGACCGGTACTGCCGCCGCAGGCGTGAACCAAGTCGGCGCCTGGAGCGGACACGTCCACCTGAGGGCCGTAGGTCGAGAAGGGAGCCCGGCGGAGGTCCTTTCCTACGGCACCGACGGCGACAACTCCCGGAGTGGCCGCGGGGTATTCGACCGAGTTCCCCTTGTCGCCACTGTTGCCCGAGGCGGCGAAGACGAGCGAGCCCTTCTGCAGGGCATACCCGACGGCTTTGCTCACATCCGGGGACGAAGCATTGCTCCCGCCCAGCGAAATGTTGATCACTTTGGCGCCTGAGTCCGCCGCGTACTTGATGGCGGTGGTGAGCTGCGTGTTCTCCTCGAAGGGCATCACACCCTTCTCGATGTCGGGCATTCGGACGGGAAGGATGTCCGCCCCAGGGGCCAGCCCGAAGGCGCCCTTGCCACCGTCGTAGGCCCCCGTCCCCGCGATCAAACCGGCCATGCCCGTGCCGTGGCCTTGGTAATCCGTGTGCTCATCGCCCTGCTCCGCCTTGCTGGCGAGATCGAGGCCGTCCAGCACGCGCCCCTTCAGGTCCGGGTTGCTCGCGTCGACACCCGTGTCGATCACCGCGACTGTGACGCCCTTGCCCGTGCTGGTCTTCCACATGGTCTCGGCCTGCATGGCGTCGAGGAACCATTGCTGAGAACGGGTCGAGTCGGCATGGGCGGGGGCGTCTGTCACACCCACCACCAACAGCGCACCCAGAGCCGCCGCGGCTGCCGCGCCCCGGCGTCGGTGACGTGTGCTGATGGTGGGCATGCGCTACCTCTCGTTCTTCTCTGTCGTGTCGTCGACGACCGACGGTACGTTGCGCTGGTCGTCAGGCTGCCAGGTCGACTCGTCCTCGGTCACGTAGTCGGGGCGTTCGTTCCCCTGCTCGTCCCTCCGGGAACCGGGACGTGCGCCTCGCGGAGCGCCCGCGGCGCCGTTCTGACCCTCCGAACGTGCCCCTGCCGGGCCCTTCTGGCCGCTCTCGCCCCGGACCAGGCCGGATCCTCCGGAGCTGAAGGAACGGGAGCCGGAGGCGCCCTTCTGACCACGTCCTCCGACGATGCCGCCGCTCTCGGCGCGGGCGCCGCTGACGCGACGGCCGGCGCCGGTTCCTCGTGCTCCACTTGTGCCGGTCGAGGCCGGGCGGCCTCCGATCGCGCCCTGGCCCGTCGCCGACCGGCCGTTGCTCGTGCCCTCCGCACCCATCACGGAGCCACGCGGGATGCCCTTCGTGGGCTTGCCCGTGGCCGGCTGCGGCCGACCGCCCGCCACTCCGTTGTTCGTCGGCATCCGGCCTTGCACCCCGGAGGCACCGGCTCGGCCCGTGGCACTGTTCTGGCCCGGCATCATCTGACCGCCGCGCACGCCCGGAGTCGTCGGGCGTCCCGTCGCACCCGCCGCGGGCGGCGCCGTGGACCGTCCCGTCCCGCCGCTGATCGGAGACGCGCTCGCCCGGCCGACCGGACCGGACGGCCCCGTCGCACGGCCCGTGGCCGACGGTGTGCCTCCGCCGCGCCCGAAGGCCACGGGCGGAACACCGGGCCCGGACGCATTCACCGGGCCGCTCGACTGCGGACCGGTCGGCGACACGGGGGCCTCGTGGACGGGAGTCGGCCGTGCCGTCTCCGGCAGCGTGCCGACCGAGTCGATCCCCATCTGGGTGGGGACCTCGGGCACCTCGGGCCGTGCCGAGACAGCCGGCGACACCGACACCGCCCCGGTCGACTCCTGTCCGGCATGTGCGGGCGGTGCGATCGCCGATGCATGTCCGACAGCGCCGGAGCCACTGGCCGGGCCACCTGCCCCCTCTGCTCCGGCGACAGGTCCGGTCCCCGGCCGCGCCAGGTCGGTGGACTCAGCCCGCGGCGGCGCGATGGCTCGCGGCGGCGGCGGAAACTTGGGCCGCTCCAGCGCGTCCATCTGCGCCGACGACAGCGAATACGCCTGCCCCAGCTTCGTCATCTCCGCGGCCGCCTCGAGGCGGACCTTCTCCTTGTCCGCCTTGATGGCGGCGAGTTCGCTCGAGGACTTGGAGGCGATCGACTGCGCGTCGGGGTCGTTGTGCGCGGAATGGGCCGCGTCCAGGTTCGCCTGGGCGCTGGCCTTGTCGCGCGGGATGGATGCCTGGGCGGTGCCGATCGCGTTCGCCGCTTCGCCGAGCCACTTGGACGACTCCTGGCTGAAGTCGCCCAGCCGCACCGTCGCGTTGGCCAGGTCGCCGGCCCAGCCGCGGAACGCCTCCGCGCCGCTGCCCTTCCACGTGACCCACTGCGGGCGGACCTTGAGCTCGTCCGCGATCTTGTGGATCTCCTTGGCGGCCGCGGCCAGCCGGTTCGCCGCGGCCTGTACCTCGCCGCTGTTCGCCTGGTCCAGCCACGCCAGCATCTGCTCGTGGGTCAGCCCCGTGAACTGAGTTCCCCCGCGCCCGCTGCCGCCGCCGGCCTCCCGTGCCTCTGCCATCAGATCGCTCCGCCCGAATCGCCGCCGGATTCCCCGCTCGTGGGCGCGTCCGCGCCGTCCTTGCCCGGGGCCTGCTCGCTCTTCTTGTGGGTCGGCGGCTCGTACTCGCCGCCGTAGTGCTTCGTGGTCTCGACGCTGATCGCGTGCATGCGGCGCCGGACGTCGTCGTCGATGTTCGCGTAGCCCTTGTGCGAGGCAAGGACCGCGATGCCCATGCCCTCGATCGAGTCCGAGAGCAGCTTCGAGAGGTTCTCGAGCTCGCCGATCACCGTCGCGTACGACGTGTGAAGGCCCGAGGCCTCGTGGAAACCGCCTTCGCCGCCACCGAACTTGTGCCGGTCCAGCACCTCTTCGCCGACCTTCTTCGCGTCGGCCGGCGACCCCTTCAGGTCCTTGATCAGCTGGTCCACCCGCTGCTGGAACTTCGTGAACGACTCCAGCTCCGTGACGATGTCCGCCACCGCACCCTGCGCCGCGCCGATGACGCCGCCCATCCAGGTGCCGAGGCCGCCGCCACCGTCCTTGTCGTCCGCCATCTCGTCACGCCTCCCCGTGTCCCCGTACTCCCCGTACTCCGCGTGCTCCCCGTGGTCCCTGCGGGTTCCGCGATCCCCTGTGGTCCTCGCCCGTGGTGCGGCCCGCGGGCGGGGGCAGAGTCACAACTTTAGCCACGCACACTGACAGTTCACAGGCGCCCCAGGGTCGGGGCAACGTCAGGAGCGTCACAGAACGCCACGGACCGTAACAGGTCGGGGGAGGGCGTGGGCGCGCCCGGGGTGTGCCGTGTGGCCGGTAAGTGACGTGCCGGGTCAGGGAGTCGGGGTGGGGGCCGTCGGGGGCTGGTCCGGGGCGACCGCCTGCTGGGGGCGGATCGGGAGGCGGTTGACGGGGCGGCCCGTGGCGGCGCGGACGGCGGAGGCCACCGCGGCCGGGGACGCGACGACCGGGGCCGCGCTGACCGACTTCGCGCCGAACGGGGCCACGACGTCGCGCTCCTCGACGAGTTTGACGATGCGGATGTCGGGGGCGTCGAGGGAGGTCGGCAGGGCGTAGCCGGTGAGGTCGGGGCGGCGGACGAGGCCCTTGGGGGTGCGCAGGTTCTCGGTGAGGGCCGCGCCGACGCCCTGGGTGACGCCCGCCTCGATGCGGGCCGCCAGCTGGCCGGGGTTGAGGACGCGGCCGACGTCCTGGGCCACGGCGAGTTCGACGACGCGGATCGAGCCGAGTTCGATGTCGACGTCGACGACGGCGCGGATCGCGCAGAAGGCGAGCCCCACGAAGGCGTCGCCCTGGCCGTCCCCGTCGAGCGGCTCGGTGGGGTGCGGGCGGCACTGCGCGGTGGCCCAGAGCTCCTTGCCGTCCATGGCCTCCTCGACCGTGGTCGACAGGACGCCGTCGTACGACGTGATCTTGCCGTCGGCGATCTGGAGGAGCTCGGTGGACATGCCGAACTTGTGGGCCAGCGGCTGGAGGAGCTGGGTGCGGACCATCTTCGCGGCCCGCTCGACCGCACCGCCCGAGACCCAGGTGTGGCGGCCGCGGCAGCCGGGGCCGGCCGGGGGCTGGTCCGTGTCGACGGGGGCCACGTGGACCTCGTCGATGCCGAGCGTCTCCTGGACGATCTGGCGGGCCAGCGTCGTGAAGCCCTGGCCGGTCTCGACGGCCGCGCACAGGACGGTCGCGACGCCGCCGTGCACCTTGACGGTGGCGGTGGAGACCTCGTCGGCGCCCTCCGCGCCGAGCATGTGGACCATGCCGACGCCGTAGCCGACGCCGCGCCGCACCGCGCCGGGTTCGCCCGCGCCCTCGGGGCCGCCGGGCAGCAGCCAGTCCTCCTCGGGGGTGTCCATGGGAAGTTCGGGGAGCGGGAAGTCCCGTACGGAACTGAGGAGTTCGGCGACGGGCGCCGGGCAGGTGACGGTCTGGCCGGTGGGCAGGACGTCGCCGGTCGCGAGGACGTTGCGCAGGCGCAGCTCGGCCGGGTCGAGGTTCAGCTTCTTGGCGAGCTTGTCCATCTGGGCCTCGTACGCGGCGCAGACCTGGAGCGCGCCCTCTCCGCGTACGTGGCCGGAGGGCGGGTTGTTCGTGCGCACGGCCCAGCCCTCGATGGAGGCGTTCGGGACGACGTACGGGCCGCACGCGAAGGAGACCGCCGCCGCGAGGGCGTCCGACGAGGTGTCCGCGTAGGCGCCCGCGTCGAGCAGGACCTGGGCCTCGACCTTCACCAGCCGGCCTTCGGCGTCGGCGTGGTGGCGGTAGCGGAGCAGCGTCGGGTGGCGGTGCGGGTGGCCGAGGAACGACTCCTCGCGTGTGGCGGTCAGCTTGACCGGGCAGCCGGTGCGCAGCGCGAGCAGCCCGAGCGGGAGGTGGAAGCTCGGGTCCTCGCGGTCGGCGGTGGCGCCCGCGACGCCGGTGACGACGACCTTCACGCGCTCGGGGTCGAGGCCGTAGCGGGCGGCGGCCAGGTCGCGGTCGCCGTGCGGGTCGGTCGAGGCGATGTAGAGCTCGACGCCGCCGTCGGGGCGCGGGACGGCGAGGCCGGCCTCGGCTCCGATGGGGGCGGGGTCCTGCCGGCCGATGCGGTAGAGGCCCTCGACGACGGTCTCGCCGGCCGCCTCCTGGTCACCGTGGCGGAGCGGGATGTGCCGGATCAGGTTGCCGTCGGGGTGCAGGGGCTCGGCGGCGAAGGCCTGTTCGGGGTCGGTGACCGGGTCGAGGATCTCGTACTCGACGATGATCGCGGCGGCGGCCATCCGGGCGGTGTCGGGGTGCTCGGCGGCGACGGCGGCGAGCGGCTCGCCGTGGTGGCGCACGACGTCGGAGGCGAACACGGGGCGGTCGGCGGCGCGGTGTCCGGGCACGGAGCCGCCGGGGACGTCCTCGTGGGTGACGACCGCGCGGACGCCGGGCATCTCCCGCGCGTGGGTGGTGTCGATGGACACCACGCGCGCGTGGGCGTGCGGGGAGCGCAGGACGGAGGCCCACAGGAGTCCCTCCGCCCACAGGTCGGACGCGTACGGGAACGTGCCTTCGGCCTTGGGGCCCGCCTCGACGGAGGGCAGGTCCGCGCCGATGCCGTGCGGCAGCGCCTCGGTGTCGGGCGGGCCGGGGTCCGGGGTGCCTCCGGTGAGCAGGGTGGTGCTCGTGTCGGTCGCGTCGTGGGTCATGCCTGCCCTCCGTTCCGGAAGTCGCCCGGGGCGTCGTGCCCGTCGTACTCGTCGTGCCCGTCGTACTCGTCGAAGCGGTCCCGGCCGCCGTGCCCGTCGTGCCCGGCGTAACCGTTGCGGCCGCTTCCGGTGTCGAAGCCGTCGTGACCGTCCTGGTCGCCGCCCGGGTGGTTGCCGTCCCGCGCGTCGGGGATCGCGCCCGCGACGCCCTCACCGGCGACGGGGCCGCCCTGGTGCGGGATGCGGGCCTCGGCGGGGGCCGGGTGGGCGGCCTCGTCGGCGGTCGCCGCGGCGGAGGCCGTGCGCTCGGCGGTCACCTGGCGGACGGCGTCGAGGACACCGCGGTAGCCGGAGCAGCGGCACAGGTTGCCGCACAGGGCCTGCCGGGTCTCGAGGTCGCTGGGGGCCGGGTTGCCCTCGAGGAGGTCGTGGACGGTCATCGCCATCCCGGGCACGCAGAACCCGCACTGGACGGCGCCGCACGCCGTGAGCGCGCGCTGGACGTCCGAGGGCTGCCCGTCGGCGGCCAGGCCCTCGACGGTGCGGACGTCGCTGCCCGCCGTGGTCGCGGCCGGTACGAGGCAGGAGGCGACGAGGCGGCCGTCCACCTGGACGTTGCACGCGCCGCACTCGCCCTGGGAGCAGCCGTCCTTGGCGCCCGCGAGGCCGAGGCGCTCGCGCAGGACGTACAGGAGCGACTCGCCGATCCAGGCGTCGGTGACGGGGCGGTCCGCGCCGTTGACCCGCAGGACGTAGCTGGCCAGGGGGTGGTCGTCGTGGAGGGGGGCGGCTGCCGCGGGCTCGGCGGCGGGGGCCGCGTCCGCGTCGGGCGTGACCGTGTCGGCGGCTTCCGCGGCGGGGTCGACGGCCGTGTCGGCGCCTTCTGCGGCGGGGTCGACGGCCGTGTCGACGGCCGTGTCGACGGCGCCCTCCGCTGCGGCGTTCGGCGCGGGCTCCTGCGCGGCGGCGGGCCCGGGGTCGTCGGTACCGGTGTCCGCGACGCCGTCGGCCCGGGGTCCGTGGGGTGCGGCGGGCGTCTCGTCGGCCGCCGCAGCCTCCTCGTACGCCTCGCCCGGCGCCTCGGCCGCGACGGGCTCGGGGTCGGGCAGCGGCCCGGGCTCCGGCTGGGCCCACGCCTCGTTCGCCCAGGGCGCGGCCGCGCCCCCGGGGAGCGTCGCGGGCGGCGGCGTCGCCGTCCGGTCGGACCACGGCCGGCCCACCGCGGAGCTCGTGAACTCACCGGAGTCGTCGGCGAGTTCGGCCTCGGCCACCGGGATCGACCACTGGCCGGTGCGGTACTCGGGCCCCTCGTCGTGCGCAGCCGGACCGGGCACGGGCTCGGGCTCGGCGGGCTGCGGGGCCGGTGCGGTCCCGGTCAGGTCCGGCGGCAGCACCCACACCCCGGTCGCGCCGGGGTCGGTCGCGGTGGCCCCCACGGCGGGGCTCACCGTTATCTGCGGCGGCACGTAGTTGTGCCCGGGCGCGGCCAGCGGCGCGGTGTCCGGGAAGCCCTCGGGCGGCAGCTGGACGAAGGCGGTCGCGTCGGCGTCGTACTCGCCCTGGGGCAGCGGCTCCCAGCCGTCCCCGTCGTGGGCGCCGGAGCCGGCACCGGAACCGTGGTACTCGTTCGTCACGACAGTGCCCTCCCGAGCGCACGACGGGCCAGCACCGCGACGGTGCGCCGCAGGTGCAGTACGGCGGGCGGCAGCGACTGCTGCGTGCCGTCCGCGGCGGGGTCCGGGTCCGGGATGCAGGCCGCGGCCACGTACTCGCCGAAGGCCTGCACGGCCTCGGGCACGAGCGCGCCGCGCTCCCCGTCCCAGTCGATGAGCGAGGCCACCCACTGCTCGGCCTCCAGGGGCCGCAGCGGCATGGGCGCGATGGCGCCGACCGCGCAGCGCACGCCGCGCCGGGCCGGGTCGAGGACGAGGGCCACGGAGGCGGTGGCGCGGGCGGGTCCGGTGCGGCCGGTGGCCTTGAGGAAGACCTGCGGCGCGTGCAGCAGCGGCACGCGGACGAAGCCGATGAGTTCGCCGGGCCGGAGCATCTCCATCCCGGCGAGCAGGTGCGAGACGGGGACCTCGCGCCGGGCGCCGCCGGGGCCCGCGATGATCAGCGTGGCCTCGAGGGCGGCGAGGACGGGCAGCGAGTCGTTGGTCGGGGCGGCGGAGGCGATGTTGCCGCCGAGGGTGCCCGCGTTGCGGATCTGGGGCGGGCCCGCGGCGCGGGACGCGGCGGCGAGGGCGGGGATGAGGGCGGCGAAGTCGGGGCGGCCCATGCGGGCGTGGGTGAGTCCGGCGCCGAGGAGCGCGTGCCCGTCCTGGTACTGCCAGCCGCGGATCTCGCTGATCCGGCCGAGTCCGACGAGGGCCGCGGGGCGCAGTTGACCCGCGTTGACCTGCGCCATGAGGTCGGTGCCGCCGGCGACGGGCACGGCGGCGGGCAGGGCGGCGAGCGCCGCGACCGCCTCGTCGAGCGAACCCGGAAGTACCGCGGCCTGTGTCGCCTGCGGTGCGTGCGTGGTCAAACCGGCTGCCCCTTCCCGATGTCCGGCCGCTTGCCTCTGCGGCGGTGCCGGCCCCGCGTGGTCCGCGCGTTGCCGCCGTGCCCGCCGTGACGCCTGTTCCGCCGTACGGTACGTCCTGACAGGCCGGACGTGGCAACTCTGGCACATCTTCCCCGACACCCGGAGAGGGGGTCCGGTAGGAGGCTTTCGCCCCTTCCACCTGGGAGATGACCGGTTTGTCAAGGCAACGCCGCTCAGCGCGTCTTGCCACTCTTCGCCGGCGTATGGGACGGGTTACGCACTGCGGCGGCCGCCGAGCCCGGCTCCACAGCCCGCACACCGGGGCCGCACAGCAGCCGCACCGGAACCGCATGCGAAGCGCATATGCAGTCCGCATAAAGAACGCGTAAGGGGCGTTCGTGCGCCCTCGGCGCGCATATCCGGACCGGCACGCTCCCCCGCACCGCCGCCGTGAGCCCCGGGTGCGCCCGCCGGCCGGCCGACGGCGCACCCCGCGGCCGGCCCCCGCGCCACCAGCCGTCCGGCGTCCGGTGGTGCGGGACACGCCGTCGCACCCCGCGGCTCACACGATCGGGGGTGCCCCTTCGATCGGGCGTCCGAGTACCCCGGGGCGCTGCTGCCACGGAGCGGGGCCGCCCGGTGGCCGGTACTCGACCCCGAGCGCGTCGAGGCGCCGGTAGTGCGTGCTCATGCGGCGCTCGAATCCGGCGAAGTCGCGCTCGGCGGGAGGCGGGAGCGCGCTCCACGCCACTTCGCTGAAGGCGCTCAGCCGCGGGAAGACCTGGTAGTCGACGCGGCGGGCGTCCTCCATGACCTCGGTCCACGCGTTGGCCTGGGTGCCCAGCACGTGCCGCGCCTCCGCCTCGGTGAGCTCGGGCGGAACGGGCTCGAAGCGGTAGACGTCCTCCAGGGTGCGGACGTAGCCGATGGGCACGGGCTCGTCGGCGCCGGACGCCTGCCGGTGGTCCAGGTAGACCTGCTGCTCGGGGCACATGACGACGTCGTGTCCGGCGCGCGCGGCGGTGATGCCGCCCCGGTAGCCGCGCCAGGAGGAGACGGCGGCGCCCGGGGCGAGGCCGCCCTCGAGGATCTCGTCCCAGCCGATGAGCCGGCGCCCGCGCGCGGTGAGCCAGCCGTCGAAGTGCCGGATGAACCAGGACTGGAGCTCGTCCTCGTCCTCCAGGCCGAGCTCGGCGATGCGGGCCTGCGCGGCGGGCGAGGCGCGCCACTGGTCCTTGGGGCACTCGTCGCCGCCGACGTGCACGAACGCGGACGGGAAGAGGTCGAGGATCTCCTCGAGGACGCCCTCGTAGAAGCGCAGGACGGCGTCGGTGGGGGCGAGCACGTTCGGGTTGACGCCCCAGGTGTCCCAGACGGCCAGGCCGGTGGTGTCGACGACGTCCGTGTTGCCGAGTTCGGGGTACGCGGCGATGGCGGCCTGCGAGTGGCCGGGTACGTCGATCTCGGGGACGACGGTGATGTGCCGGTCGCGCGCGTAGGCGACGATCTCGCGGATGTCGTCCTGGGTGTAGAAGCCGCCGTGCGGACGGTCGTCCCACAACGGCGAGGCGCGGTGGCCGGCCTTGGTCCGCGACCGCCAGGAGCCCTTTTCGGTCAGCTTCGGGTGGCGCTTGATCTCGATGCGCCAGCCCTGGTCGTCGGAGAGGTGGAAGTGGAAGACGTTGAGCTTGTGCGCGGCCATCAGATCGAGCTGGCGCAGCACGCCGTCCTTGGGCATGAAGTGCCGGGCGACGTCGAGCATCATGCCGCGCCAGCCGAAGCGCGGGGCGTCCTCGACGGTGACGTGGGGCAGCGTCCACGCGCGCGTGGCGTCCAGCGGCGCTCTGCGGAACGCGTCGGGGCCGAGGAGCTGACGCAGCGTCTGGGCGCCCCAGAACACTCCGGCGGGGCCGCCGCCCTCGATGCGGACGCCGTCGGGGCCGACGGTCAGCCGGTAGGCCTCGGGGGCGAGGGAGCCCGCGTCGACGGCGAGCCGGACGGGGCCGGTGTCGCCCGCGCGGGCGGGCGCGAGGGCGAGTCCGGTGGCCGGGCCGACGACGGCCCGCAGCCAGCGGGCGGTGTCCTCGGTGCCCTCCCCCGCGTCGATGCCGGTGCCGGCCCCGAGCGTGTACTGCCCCTCGCCGCGCACCACGTGACGGGGCGCCGGAACGATGTCCATGGAATCAGTCCTTGACCGCGCCGCCGAGCCCGGACACCAGGCGGCGCTGTACGAGTACGAAGAAGACCAGCACCGGGATGGTCATCACCGTCGAGGCTGCCATGATTCCGCCCCAGTCGTTCTCGTCGGGTTTGAAGAAGACGAGCAGGGCCATCGGCAGCGTCGAGCGGGACGTGTCGCTGATGATGAAGGACTTCGCGAACAGGAAGTCGTTCCAGGTGGAGATGAAGGAGAAGACGCTCGTCGCCACGAGCCCCGGCAGGACGAGCGGGAAGAGGATCTGCCACAGGAAGCGGGAGCGGCTCGCACCGTCGAGGTAGGCGGCCTCCTCCAGGGCCTCGGGGACCGCCTTGACGAAGCCGCGCAGCATCCAGATCGCGAACGGCAGGGAGAACGCGAGGTGCGGCAGGATCAGCGAGCCCAGCGTGTTGAGCTGCCCGGCGTCGCGCATGAGGAAGAACAGCGGGATGGTGAGGGCCTCGACGGGCACCATCTGGGCGACGAGGAACATGACGAGCAGCGTCGTGCGGAACCGGAAGCGGAACCGGGCCACGGCGGTGGCCGCGAGGAACGCGACGAGCGCGGAGAGCACCACGACGGTGCCCGCGACGACGACGCTGTTGAGGAAGTACCGGCCGAACTCCTCCTGCTGGAAGACGCGGCGGAAGGCGTCGAGGGACGGGGAGAGCGTCCAGGGCCGCGGCTCGGTCGACTCGATCTCGCCGGCCGGTTTGAACGCGCTGAGCACCATCCAGTAGAGCGGGAAGGCGACGACGAGGGCGGTCAGCAGGGCGGTGGCCTCGGCGAGCAGCCGCCAGGGCCGCCGGAAGGCCCGGCGCAGCAGTGACCTCACAGCTCCCGGCCCTCCCTTCGCATCAGGCGCAGGTACACGAGCGTCACGCCGAGCAGCAGGACGAGCATCACGACGCCGATCGCGGAGCCGAGGCTGTACTCGCTGGACGCGAAGGCCTTCTGGTACGCGTACACGTTGAGCACGAGGTTCTGGCCCGCGATGCCGCCGCCGCCCGTCATCACGTAGATCTGGGTGAAGACCTTGAAGTCCCAGATGACGGACTGGATGGTCACGACGACCAGGATCGGGCGCAGGATCGGGGCCGTGACGGAGCGCCAGGTGCGCCAGTGGGAGGCCCCGTCGAGTGCGGCCGCCTCCAGGACCTCGGAGGGGATGGCGCGCAGGCCCGCGTAGACGGTCACCATCACGAACGGGAAGGAGCACCAGACCACTTCGAGCAGCACGAGGGTGAACGCGCTGTACCGGCCGTAGGTCCAGGAGTGGTCGCCGAGTCCGAGCACCTTGTTGACGGGGCCGAAGTCCGGGTCGAAGAGGAAGACCCAGACGGTGGAGCCGGTGATGGCGGGGGTGGCCCAGGCGCCGAGCGCGGCCAGCATGAGGGCGAGCCGGGGCACGGCCCGCACCCGTGTGAGCAGCACGGCGAGCGCGCAGCCCACCAGGAGGGTCGCGGTGACGCAGGCCGCGGCGAACAGCACCGTGGCGAGCAGCACCTGCCAGAACTGGCTGTCCGAGAACAGCTCCTGGTAGTTGCCGAGTCCCTGGAAGGTGGTCGGCTCGCCGCCGCTGACCTGGGCCTGGGTGTACTCGAGGAAGGAGATCAGGCCGAGCTGGTAGACGGGGTAGACGAGGAGTCCGGCGAGCAGCAGGAGGGCGGGGGCGAGGTAGAGCCAGGGGGTCCAGCGCGCCCCGCGCACGGCGGAGCTCACCCGGCGGCCCCGAAGGCGTCGTCCATCTTCTTCGCCGCGTCCGCGGAGGCGGCGTCCACGCTCTTCCGGCCGCTGACGATCTCCTGGAACATGGTGGGCAGCACGAGCGAGGAGTCGATCGTGGCCCAGGCGGGCGAGGCGGGCACGAACTCGGTGCCGGCGTCGAGGGTCTTCACGAAGGGCTCGACGAACGGCTCGCTGCGGGCGACCTCCTCGCGGACGTCGGTGAACGTCGGCAGGAAGCCCATGCCCTCGAACAGGCCGCGCTGCACGTCCTTGCCCGCGAGTCGTTCGACGAGGTCGACGGCGAGGGTGCGGTGCCCGGTGCTCTTGAGGACGCCCAGGTTGTTGCCGCCGGCGAAGGCGGGGGCGATCTCGCCGGCCTTGACGCCGGGCAGCGGGACGACGGCGTACTTTCCCTTGACCTTGCCGCTCTCGACGGCCTGGTGGTTGAAGTCGCCGCCGATCGCCATGGCCGCCTTGCCGGAGGCGAAGGCGGTGACCGTGTCGTTGCCGCCCATCGCGGCGCACTTGGCGGCCGGGCAGTTGGTGTCGCCGAAGAGGTCGGTGTAGGCCTTGATGCCCTTGCGGGCGGCGGGGCTGTCGAGGGCGGAGGCGTACGAGGCGCCCTTCTTCTCGGCGAGCGCGCCGCCGTGGGCCCACAGGAACGGCATGGCGCCGTAGGTGTAGGCGCCGCCGACGGCGAGACCGTACAGCTCGGGGCGCTTCGCGTGGATCTTCCGCGCGGTGGCGGCGAGTTCGGCCTGGGTCCCCGGGACGTCGAGGCCGAGGTCGTCGAGGACGTCGGTGCGGTAGTAGAGCGCGCGGACGCCGACGAAGAAGGGCGCGCCGTAGACCTTCCCGCCGACGGTGACGGACTCGCGGGCGGTGGGGTCGGTGTCCTCGGCCGCGGGCCAGTCGCCGAACTCCTTCGTGATGTCGGCCAGTCCGCCGTCCTTCACGTACCCGGCGGTGTCGGTGTTGCCGTACTCGATGACGTCGGGGGCGGACTTCGGGTCGTTGAAGGCCGCCTTGATCTTCTCGGCGCGGGTCTCGACCGGGATGTACTCGACCTTGACGTCGGTGCCGCTGTGGGCCGTGCGGAAGGCGTCGAGCGCGGTGTCGACGACCTTCTTCTTGGGGCCGTTGTCGACCTCCTGGAAGAGCCAGACGCGCAGGGTGCCGCTCTTGTCGTCGGTGCCGGAGCCGCTGGTGTCGGAGGTGCCGGGGGCGCAGGCGGTGGCGGCGAGGACAAGTGCGGTGAGGGGGAGAGCCGTTCGTGCAAGGAGCTTCATCCGGAAACGCCTCCGAAGTGTCGTTGCAACATACGCAATGGGGGTTTCGCTGTGCACAACACGGAGGAGGCTAGAAGGTCTGAACCTGTGAGCGCAATGGTTCACCGCGAACCGGCGGCCCCGGACAGCACGAAGGCCCCCGGCGCGCGTCACCGCACACCAGGGGCCTCAGCGGACCGGGAGGGAGAACTACTTCTTGCCGCCGTCCTTGCCCTTGTCCTTGTCGCCGCCGGCGCCCATGGACTCGTAGATCTCCTTGCACATGGGACACACGGGGTACTTCTTCGGGTCACGGCCCGGGACCCACACCTTGCCGCAGAGCGCGACGACAGGGGTGCCGTCGAGCGCGCTCGCCATGATCTTGTCCTTCTGGACGTAATGGGCGAAGCGCTCGTGATCGCCGTCGCCGTGCGACGTCTGCGGCGTCGGCTCTACGAGGGTCCCCGTACCTGTCCCGCGCTCGGGCTCGAGAGTGCTCATAACGGCCAAGGGTACTGAAGCCCGCGCCGAGCACGAAGAGCCGCCGGTGGCATCAGTTGAGCGACGGGTCGTCCGGGTACGTGGCGACCATCGCCAGCTCGCCGCGCTGACGGCGCAGCACCGCCCGCCACAGCCCCTCGGGCCGGGTCACCGACACGTCGCCGGGCTCCGACTCGACCACGTACCAGGCCCCGTCGGTCAGCTCGCCCTCCAGCTGGCCCGGACCCCAGCCCGCGTACCCGGCGAAGATCCGCAGCGAGCCGAGCGCCGCCGCGAGCAGCTCCGGCGGGGCCTCCAGGTCGACGAGGCCGATCGCGCCGTGCACCCGGCGCCAGCCGAGCGGCGCCCGCTCCAGCGAATCGCCGGGGATGACCGCGACACCGAGCGCCGAGTCCAGCGAGACGGGACCGCCCTGGAAGACGACACCCGGCTCACCGGCCAGGTCGCCCCAGCCCTCCAGGATGTCGCCGACGTCCACCGGCGTGGGCCGGTTGAGGACGACGCCGAGCGAGCCCTCCTCGTCGTGGTCGAGGAGCAGCACGACCGCCCGGTCGAAATTCGGGTCCGCGAGGGCGGGTGTGGCCACGAGCAGCCGCCCTGTGAGCGAGGACACCTCGGTCATGGCAGACATGATCCCGCATCTTGCCGCCCGAGGGGGAGCCAAGCGCGACAACCGTATGAACGCAGCTCAGCGCGGCCCGAAACGGAATCCGGACGGGGCCGCCGCCGGTCACCGCCCGCGTCCGATTCGGCACGGTTCGTGTTGTAGCGAAGTCATGACGGTTCTGTGCGTCCGCGGGCTTACGGAACAAGGGGAGGCGGCCCTTACTCTTATGCCTTGGCCCCTGCCCATCCTCATCGGAACGCGAGATTCATGACCGTCACCGACGATGTACTGCTTGTCCACGGCGGAACCCCGCTGGAGGGCGAGATCCGTGTCCGCGGCGCGAAGAACCTCGTGCCCAAGGCCATGGTCGCCGCCCTGCTCGGCAGCGCCCCGAGCCGGCTGCGGAACGTCCCGGACATCCGCGACGTCCGCGTCGTGCGCGGCCTGCTCCAGCTGCACGGCGTGACGGTCGCGCCCGGCGAGGAACCGGGCGAGCTGGTGATGGACCCCTCGCACGTCGAGTCGGCCAACGTGGCGGACATCGACGCGCACGCCGGGTCCTCCCGCATCCCGATCCTGCTGTGCGGCCCGCTGCTCCACCGCCTCGGCCACGCCTTCATCCCGGGCCTGGGCGGCTGCGACATCGGCGGACGCCCCATCGACTTCCACTTCGAGGTGCTGCGCCAGTTCGGCGCGACCATCGAGAAGCGCGCGGACGGCCAGTACCTGGAGGCCCCGCAGCGCCTGCGCGGCACGAAGATCCAGCTCCCCTACCCCTCCGTGGGCGCCACCGAGCAGGTCCTGCTCACGGCCGTCCTCGCCGAGGGCGTCACGGAGCTCTCGAACGCGGCCGTCGAGCCGGAGATCGAGGACCTGATCTGCGTCCTGCAGAAAATGGGCGCGATCATCGCGATGGACACCGACCGCACCATCCGCATCACCGGTGTCGACACCCTCGGCGGCTACACGCACCGCGCGCTCCCGGACCGCCTGGAGGCGGCGTCCTGGGCCTCGGCCGCGCTCGCCACGCAGGGCGACATCTACGTGCGCGGCGCCCAGCAGCGCTCGATGATGACCTTCCTCAACACGTACCGGAAGGTCGGCGGCGCCTTCGAGATCGACGACGAGGGCATCCGCTTCTGGCACCCGGGCGGCCAGCTCAAGTCGATCGCGCTGGAGACGGACGTCCACCCCGGCTTCCAGACCGACTGGCAGCAGCCGCTCGTCGTCGCGCTCACGCAGGCCACGGGCCTGTCGATCGTCCACGAGACGGTCTACGAGTCGCGCCTCGGCTTCACCTCCGCGCTCAACCAGATGGGTGCGCACATCCAGCTCTACCGCGAGTGCCTGGGCGGCTCCGACTGCCGCTTCGGCCAGCGCAACTTCCTGCACTCCGCGGTCGTCTCGGGACCGACCAAGCTGGAGGGCGCCGACCTGGTCATCCCCGACCTGCGCGGCGGCTTCTCGTACCTGATCGCGGCCCTGGCCGCGCAGGGCACCTCGCGGGTGCACGGCATCGACCTGATCAACCGCGGCTACGAGAACTTCATGGAGAAGCTCGTCGAGCTCGGGGCGAAGGTCGAGCTCCCGGGGAAGGCGCTCGGCTAGCCGTCACGGCTGTGTGGGCCAAAGGGGGCCGCCCGGGGACACCCGGGCGGCCCCCTTCGGCGTTCCCACCGCACCGAGCCTGCGGGCCGGTGGGAGAGCCCGGAAACGCCGCGAGGGGCGGTACCCGGTGCGAACACCGGGTACCGCCCCTCGCGCTTGCCGAAGAGGCTGCTTACTTGCCCTTGGCGGCTTCCTTGAGCTTCGAGCCCGCGGAGACCTTGACGCTGTAACCGGCCGGGATGTTGATCGGCTCGCCGGTCTGCGGGTTACGAGCGGTGCGAGCGGCACGGTGCGTGCGCTCGAAGGTCAGGAAGCCGGGGATGGTGACCTTCTCGTCGCCCTTGGCAACGATCTCGCCGACGGTCTCGGCGAACGCGGCCAGGACCGCGTCGGCGTCCTTGCGGGTCACCTCGGCGCGGTCGGCCAGCGCGGCCACCAGCTCACTGCGGTTCATTTTTGTACTCCCGTGTTCTTCTTGCCGTTGAGGCGTGCCACGCGGTCGGGCCGCGTGGCGGGCGACAGCGAAGCCGATGCTGCCAGGGTCTCGGTCAGGCCCAGGACCCGGGGTCCGTCACGTCCGGACCCGTGCGCCTGTGGGGGCGCCCCCTGGACGAGCCCTTGGGGATGCATCCTGCCCCCACCAGCGGCGGTAATGCCAATCCGGCACCCGTGGGGGTCACCCGGAAGGCACCACCGGCCGCGAGGGCGAGGCACTCCCGGGGTTCAGGGGCCTGCTTCCCGGCCACCCTAGATGCCCCAAGGGGCGTGCCTCCCGCGACGCGCCGGTTTTCAGGCCCCCGTGGCCCCTGTCACAGCCACCCCGGCCGCCTTCGCGGCGTTCCGCACGGCTCCGGCGACCGCTCCGGCCACCTTGTCGTTGAAGACGCTCGGGATGATGTAGTTCGGGTTGAGCTCGTCCTCGCTCACCACGTCGGCCAGGGCGGTGGCGGCGGCGAGCATCATCTCCGTGTTGACCGTGCGCGACTGGGCGTCGAGCAGGCCGCGGAAGACGCCGGGGAACACCAGGACGTTGTTGATCTGGTTCGGGAAGTCCGAGCGGCCGGTGGCCACCACGGCCGCCGTCCGGCGGGCGACGGCGGGGTCGACCTCGGGGTCCGGGTTCGCGAGTGCGAAGACGATGGCGCCCTCGGCCATGGCCGCGACGTCGTCCCCGTTCAGCACGTTCGGGGCGGAGACGCCGATGAAGACGTCGGCGCCGACCACGGCCTCCTTGAGGGTGCCCGTGAGGACCCCGTCGGGGCCGCCCGTGTTGGTGTTGTCGGCGATCCAGCGCAGCGGCGAGTCGCTCGCGGCGTCCACCAGGTCCGCGCGGTCGGCGTGCACGACACCGTGGATGTCGGCCACCACCGCGTTCTTCACGCCCGCGGCGAGCAGGAGCTTGAGGATGGCGGTGCCCGCGGCGCCGGCGCCGGACATGACCACACGGATGTCGCCGATGGCCTTGCCCGCCACACGCAGGGCGTTCGTCAGGGCGGCGAGCACGACGATGGCCGTGCCGTGCTGGTCGTCGTGGAAGACGGGGATGTCGAGGGCCTCGCGCAGCCGGGCCTCGATCTCGAAGCAGCGGGGCGCCGAGATGTCCTCGAGGTTGATGCCCGCGAAGCCGGGAGCGATGGCCTTGACGATCTCGACGATGGCGTCGGTGTCCTGGGTGTCCAGGCAGATCGGCCAGGCATCGATGTCGGCGAAGCGCTTGAAGAGGGCGGCCTTGCCCTCCATGACCGGCATCGCGGCCATCGGGCCGATGTTGCCGAGGCCGAGGACGGCGGAGCCGTCCGTCACGACCGCAACCGTGTTCCGCTTGATGGTCAGGCGGCGGGCGTCCTCGGGGTTCTCCGCGATCGCCATGCAGACGCGGGCGACGCCCGGCGTGTAGACCATGGACAGGTCGTCACGGTTGCGGATGGGGTGCTTGGACTGCATCTCGATCTTGCCGCCGAGGTGCATGAGGAACGTACGGTCGGACACCTTGCCGAGCGTGACGCCCTCGATGCCGCGCAGTTCCTCGACGATCTCGTCCGCGTGGGCCGTCGAGGTGGCCGCGATGGTGACGTCGATACGGAGCTTCTCGTGGCCGGACGCCGTGACGTCGAGGCCGGTCACCGAGCCTCCGGAGGACTCCACGGCCGTGGTGAGCTGCGAGACGGCCGTGCCGCTCGCGGGTACTTCCAGCCGGACCGTCATCGAGTAGGAGACGCTGGGCGCCGTTGCCATGGCCGACTTCCTCTGCTTTCACCGTGTAGCTGTTGCCGTCCGATGGTCGCACCTACCGGCGAGTACGTGGTAGCCGCATCGGATTCTGAACCTTGTGTTCATCCCAGTTTCGGAAAGTACTTTCCACCATACGAGAAGTTGGCCGAAACGGGAAGAGGCCGGGGAGAGGCGACGGGCCGGAGGCCGGGAGAGCCGGGAGAACGGCGAGAGGCCCACATCACCTGCGTGATGTGGGCCTCTCACAACGCCTACGACACCGACCCGCCATGCTCGCCTCGCGGCAAGTGGTCCCTCTGAGGGACGAAGGTTGGGCCCGGGGGCTTGGATCGAGCCGGTGCCGTCAACAACGGTAACACCGGCTCACCGTGACACAAGGGTCAGTCCCGCAGCAGGTCCGGCACCCCGTCCCGGTCCGGTTCGTCCCGCTCGCCGGAGACCACCGTGAGCTGCTGCGTGGCCCGGGTCAGGGCCACGTAGAGCACCCGCAGACCGGCCGGCGACTCGTCGGCGATCTCCGCCGGCGACACCACGACGGTCGCGTCGTACTCGAGCCCCTTGGCCTCCAGCGAGCCGAGCGCCACGACCCGGTCGCCGAGCGGCGCCAGCCAGCGGGCCGCCTCCGCCCGGCGGTTCATCGCGACGACCACGCCGACCGTGCCGTCGACCCGGTCGAGCAGCCGCGCCGCCTCCTCGCGCACCGCGTCGCCGAGCCTGCGCTCCCCCACGACGGCGAAGCGCGGCTCGACGCCCGTCGAGCGGACCGCCGACGGCGACGCGGACCCCGGCATCGCGAGGGCCAGGACCTTCGCGGCGAGCTCCGCGATCTCGGACGGGTTGCGGTAGTTGACGGTGAGGGTGAAGCGGCGGCGGGGCCGGGTGCCGAGCGCCTCGTCGCGGGCCTCGGCCGCCTCGTCCGGGTCGGACCAGGAGGACTGGGCCGGGTCGCCGACCACCGTCCACGTGGCGTGCCGGCCGCGCCGGCCCACCATCCGCCACTGCATCGGGGTGAGGTCCTGGGCCTCGTCGACGATGACGTGCGCGTACTCGGTGCGCTCCTGGGCCAGCCGCTCGGCGCGCTCGCGCTGGGACTCCTCGCGCTGCGGCATCAGCTCCTCGAGGCCGGTCAGCTGGTCCAGCGGGTCGTACTCGCGCTTCTTCCTGGGGCGGGCCGGGGCGCCGAGGACCGCCGTCAACTCGTCGAGCAGCGCCACGTCGTGCACCGACAGCGCCTCGCGGCGCAGCGAGCGGGCCAGCTTGCGGACCTCGCCCGGGTTGAGGATCCGGCGGGCCCAGCGGCCGAGGCGGCGCTCGTCGGACATGGCCGTCAGGACGCCGCGCGGGGTCAGCTCCGGCCACCACGCGTCGAGGAAGCCGAGGAAGTCGTCCTCGCTCGTGATGTCCTCGTCGAACGACGACCGCAGCTCGGCCGCGAGCTCCGGGTCGCTGTGCCGGCCGGCCGCGCCGGACTGTTCCCAGAGCGCGTCGAGCAGCAGCCGGCGGGCGCGCGGGCGCAGGTGGTTGACCGGGGCGGTGCCGCTGAGGGCCGACTGGCGGATGCGGTTCAGCTGCGCCGCGTCCAGCTCCAGGCGGCGGCCGAACGCGACGACCCGCAGCCGGGTCGGCGTGCGCGGCTCCGGCGCGGCCCCGGCGTCCTCCGCGTCCCCGAAGGTGAGCTGCTCGGCGTCGCGCGCCGCCGGCGTCCGCCGCACGGGCGTCTCCAGGGCCCCGCGCGCGGCCTTGCGGAGCACCTTCAGCATGCGTGCGGAGCCCTTGACGCGGGCGACGGCCGGGCTGTCGTACTCGGTGGCCTCCGCGCCGTCGACGAGCGAGCCGACAGCACGGATCGCGACCTGGCCCTCCTCGCCGAGGGAGGGCAGCACGCCCTCGGTGTACGCGACGAGCAGCGGGGTCGGCGAGACGATCAGGATGCCGCCCGCGTACCGGCGCCGGTCCTGGTAGAGGAGGTAGGCGGCGCGGTGCAGGGCGACGGCCGTCTTGCCGGTGCCGGGCCCGCCCTCGACGTACGTCACGGACGCGGCGGGCGCCCTGATGACCTGGTCCTGCTCGGCCTGGATGGAGGCGACGATGTCGCGCATCGAGTGGCTGCGGGCCTGGCCGAGCGCGGCCATGAGCGCACCGTCGCCGATCGCGGGCAGCGGGGCCCCGTCCAGGAACGCGGTCAGCTCGGGGCGCATCAGGTCGTCCTCGACGCCGAGCACCCTGCGGCCCTTCGAACGGATGACGCGGCGGCGCACGACGCGCCCCGGGTCGACGGGCGTCGAGCGGTAGAAGGGAGCGGCGGCGGGCGCGCGCCAGTCGATGACCAGCGGCGCGTACTCGGCGTCGAGGACGCCGATCCGGCCGATGTGCAGCGTCTCGGCGATGTCCGCGGTGCCGTCCGCGCGGACGGAGCCGTCGGCGGGCTCGACGGCGGTGTAGGCGCCGTCGGGGCCCTTCTTGCCGTCCTTGCCGAGCAGCAGGTCGATCCGGCCGAAGAGGAAGTCCTCGAACTCGTTGTTCAGCCGGTTGAGGTGGATGCCCGCGCGGAACACCTGGGCGTCGCGTTCGGCGAGGGCGCCGGGCGTGCCGACCTGGCCGCGCCGGGACGCGTCGTCCATGAGGAACTCCGCCTCCTGGATCTTCTCTTCCAGTCGGCGGTAGACGGCGTCGAGGTGTTCCTGTTCGGCGCTGATCTCTCGGTCACGGACGGAGTCCGCACTCGTCCCCTCCGCGTCCCCCTCCGAGTACACCGCTGAATCATGCTGAGCCTGAGCGGCCACCGGGCCCCCTTCTGACGTGCTGGGCAGCCGTCAAAGGTACGCCAAAGCGGGCCCGGGAGCCACGAGCGCGCCGCCCCGGCCCGGGCCGGCCGGCTCCCGGTCCGCCCCCGGCTCAGGCGTCCACCTCCACCAGCCGCTTCCCGTCGAGCGTCTCGACCTCGAACCGGTCGATCTGGCTGCGGTCGAAGGCGGCGCCGCCGTGCACGTACAGGGGGTACCTGGCGCTCTCGTGCGTGCTGTCCGTGAGGCCGTAGCCCCACCGCGGGACGGCCCACGTCGTGACGGTCTCGCGCTCGCCGTCCTTGCCGACGGCGATCAGGGAGCACTTCAGCGGGCCCTTGACGTTCTTGAGCTCCAGGACGGTGTGGGTGCCCCAGGCCTTCTTCTCCATGCCGATCGTCGCGGTCACCTTCGTCGTGGCGTCCGTGGCCTCGATCTTCTCGTCCATGTGGTGGAAGAAGGCGTCCTCGGCGGGGCTGGTGGGGTGCGGGTCCGCGAGCGTCGTGGGGTGGCGGCCGTCGTCGCCGCCGGTCGCCGCCATGACGGTGAGCGGACCGCCGACGAGCACGGCCACCACCGCCGCGACCAGATACAGGCCCCGGCGGCGGCGCCGCGCCCGGGTCCTGGCCACCTCGCCGACGAGCGACTCGGCGAGCCGCGGGCCGGGCCGGGCCGCGAGGGCCGCGCCGATGTCCGGGGTGCCGCCGCCCGCGGGCAGGTCGGCGAGCGCGGCGAGCATCGGCTCCATGCCCGCGAACTCCTCCAACTGCTGCGCGCACCGCTCGCACACCGCGAGGTGCGCCTCGAACGCGCTCGCCTCGGCGTCGTCGAGCACGCCCAGCGCGTAGGCGCCGACCGTCTCGTGCACATCGCCGCCGGGGTCGTGGCCGTAGGGCCCGTACGCCGATGTCATGCCGTCACCCCCCGTTCCTGCAGCGCCAGCTTCATCGAGCGCAGTGCGTAGAACACACGGGAGCGCACCGTGCCGCTGGGTATGCCGAGCGTCTCGGCCGCCTCGTTGACCGTACGCCCCTTGAAGTACGTCTCGACGAGCACTTCGCGGTGGGCGGGGGTGAGGTA
>NZ_WWIA01000305.1 GCF_009870065.1 Streptomyces sp. SID5785
TCTCGACGACCAGGGGCTCCTGCCGGCCCGGCATGGGCCCGTACGGGTGCCAGACGTGCTCGCGGTCCAGGGCGAGTAGTTCGGACACGCGCGGATCGGTGTGCGGATCAGGCATTGGGGGCGAGGTCCGTGCCCGCGCCGCGGCGGCGCACCGCCACGAGATCCGTACGAGCCTCGGACCCGGGCGCCTCCTGCACGGCGGAAGCCGTGGAAGCCGTGGCGGCGGCAGGGGCCGCGGGTGCCTCGGCGTGCGCGCCGCAGCCGCCGCCCGACTCCGCCTCCCCGGAGCCGCACACCGAGCCGCAGCCGCCCTCGGCGCGGTGCTCGGGCAGCGTGATCTCGTCGGTGCCCTCCACCTCGAAACCGGCGTCCGCGATCATGTCCAGGTCGGCCTTGCCGGCCTGGCCCTCGCTGGTCAGATAGTCGCCCAGGAAGATCGAGTTGGCGATGTGCAGGGCCAGCGGCTGCATCGAGCGCAGGTGCACCTCGCGCCCGCCCGCGATCCGTACCTCGACGTCCGGGCAGACGAAGCGGACCATGGCGAGGATCCGCAGGCAGCGCTGCGGGGTCAGGTTCCACTCCTTGGCCAGCGGCGTGCCCTCGAAGGGGATCAGGAAGTTCACCGGCACCGAGTCCGGGTCGAGTTCGCGCAGGCCGAACACGACGTCGACCAGGTCCGCGTCGCTCTCGCCCATGCCTGCGATCAGGCCCGAGCAGGCGGACAGCCCCGCCGCGTGCGCCTTCTGCACGGTGTCGACGCGGTCCGCGTAGGTGTGCGTCGTGGTGATGTCGCCGTAGGTCGCCTCGGACGTGTTCAGGTTGTGGTTGTACGCGTCCGCGCCCGCGGTACGCAGCCGTTCGGCCTGGCCGTCGGAGAGCAGCCCCAGACAGGCGCACACCTCGACGTCCTCGTTGTCCGCCTTGATCGCGTCGATGGTCCGCGCGACCCGGTCGACGTCCTTGTCCGTGGGCCCGCGCCCGCTCGCCACCAGGCAGACCCGCTTGGCTCCGCCCGCGACACCGGCCGCCGCCGCCTTCGACGCCTCGTCCGGCTTCAGCCACGTGTACTTGAGGATCTCGGCCTTCGAGCCGAGGCGCTGCGAACAGTACGAGCAGTCCTCCGGGCACAGGCCCGACTTCAGGTTCACCAGGTAGTTGAGCTTGACCCGGCGGCCGAACCACTGGCGGCGCACCTTGCCGGCCGCGGCCACCACGTCGAGCAGTTCGTCGTCCGACGTCGCCAGTACGGCGAGCGCCTCTTCACGGCTCGGCAGTGCGCGCCGAAGCCCCTTGTCCACCAGCGTGTTCAGCAGGTCCATGGCGTCAGATCCTGGCCTATGACAGCGCTGCCAGGAAAGGAGGCTTCGTACAAAGCGAGGCGTTCGACGTGTGGGTATTGCCACATCCTGACCTTGTGGCGGGGCGGCTAGGGTCTGTGCATTACCTACAAACCGAGGGAGTCATGGCCGCAGCCCACTCTTCTGCCGGGGGTTCTCCGGAAGGTTCCGCTTTCGACTGGATCGACGGGCAGCGCCGCGACCGCGAGGCCGCCGGTCTCGTCCGCACCCTGCGCCCGCGGCCCGCGGACTCCCCCCTGCTCGACCTCGCGAGCAACGACTACCTCGGCCTGGCCCGCCACCCCGACGTGGTCGAGGGCGCGGCGCGGGCGGCCAGGCGATGGGGCGGCGGTGCGACGGGCTCCCGGCTGGTCACCGGAACCACCGAACTGCACACCCGGCTGGAGCGCGAACTGGCCGAGTACTGCGGCTACGAGGCCGCCCTCGTCCTGTCGTCCGGCTACGCGGCGAACCTCGCGGCCGTCACCGCGCTCGCCCCGCACGGCACCCTGATCGTGTCCGACGCGGGCAACCACGCCTCGCTCATCGACGGCTGCCGCCTGGCGCGCGGGACCACGCAGGTGGTTCCGCATGCCGACCCCGAGGCCGTCCGCAAGGCGCTCGCCCCGTACGACGGGCCGGCGGTGGTCGTCTCCGACTCCGTCTTCTCCGTCGACGGCGACCAGGCTCCGCTGGCCGAACTCGCGGGTGCGGCACGGGAGTCGGGGGCCGGCCTGATCGTCGACGACGCGCACGGGCTCGGCGTCCTCGGCCCGGGCGGGCGCGGCGCTCCGCACGCGGCGGGACTTGCGGGAGCCCCGGACACGGTCGTGACCGTCACCCTCTCCAAGGCCTTCGGCAGCCAGGGCGGCGCCGTGCTCGGCCCGGCCAGGGTCGTCGACCACCTGGTCAACGCCGCCCGTACGTTCATCTTCGACACGGGGCTGGCGCCGGCCGCCGCGGGCGCCGCGCTCGCGGCACTCGGCCTGCTGCGCGCCGAGCCCGAGCGCGCGCAGCAGGCCCGGCAGGTGGCGCTGTCGCTGCACCGGCTGCTCACCGGCGAGGGGCTGACGGCGGTCAGCCCCGAGGCGGCGGTCGTGTCGGTGCAGGCGCCCTCGCCCGACGCGGCGGTGCGCTGGGCGGCCGACTGCCGTGCGGCCGGACTCTCGGTCGGCTGCTTCCGGCCGCCGTCGGTGCCCGACGGGATCTCGCGGCTGCGGCTGACCGCCCGCGCGGACCTGACCGGTGCTCAGATCGCGCGAGCGGTCGAGGTGATCAGCCGGACCGCGCCCGCGGGCGCGGTCACCGCAGGGAGCCGATGAACTCCTCCCACGCGGACGGGCCGAACAGGAGCGCCGGTCCGGCCGGGTCCTTGGAATCGCGGACGGCGAGCCGTCCCGCCACGGACGCGGCGGCCGGCCGGGCGGTCTCGACGCAGTTGTTGGCGCCCGTGCTGCGGCTGCTGCGGCGCCAGTCGGCGGCGCCGAGCAGAGCGGTGGCGGGGACGGTGGGGCCGTGACGAGGCGTTGCGGACATGGTGCCTCCCAAACCGGCGCCGGGCAGCGCGAGGCGTCGGCGTCCTCGCCTACCCGGCGATCTGTGCGATGAGGTCGAGCGAGTCATCGGGCGGAAGTGCGTGGAGCAGGAGAGCGTCGAAGGCGTGTGCGTACGCCCTGAGGTCTTCTTTCCGCTCGAGATAGAGGCTATTCGTCAAATGGTCGAGGACGACCACATCCAGATCGGATGTGTTCGGAAATGAGAACACTACGAACGGTCCGGTCAGACCGATGTGCCCGCCCGCCGCGAACGGCAGCACCTGGATCCGCACGTGCGGCAGTCGCCCCACCCCGGCCAGATGCGCCAACTGCCCCTCCATGACGCCCGGTCCGCCCACCGCCCTGCGCAGCACCGCCTCGTCCAGGACGGCGGTCAGGTGCAGCGGCGGATCCGCGCGCAGCACCTCCTGCCGCGCGAGCCGCACCTCCACCAGGGACTCGATGTGCCGCTCGGGCATCCCGGCCAGCACCGAGCGCGTCACCGCGCGCGCGTAGGCGGGCGTCTGCAGGAGTCCCGGGACCACGCTCGTCTCCAGGGTGCGGATCCGGCACGCCTGCGACTCCAGGGAGATGAAGTCCCGGTACGAGGGCGGCAGCAGCCCCCGGTAGGCGTGCCACCAGTGCTGCACGCCGGCGTCGTCGCCACCCGCGAGGGCGACGACCAGGTCGCGCAGCCGTGGATCCCTCGCCTCCAGCGCGTCGAGGAGCAGCAGCACGTCCGAGGGCTTCACCCCGCTGCGGCCGGTCTCGATCCGGCTGACCTTCGACTGGTGCCAGCCGACGAGCCGGGCCGCCTCACCGCTGGTGAGCCCGGCGCGCACGCGCAACGCGCGCAGCTCGGCGCCGAGTTTGCGCCGCCGCACCGCGGGACCGTACTTCATGCTCACTCCTCCGGCTCCCCACGACGGTAGGACAACCGGCGTGCGCCCGCCCAAATACGCTCTACCGTCGTAGAGTTCACCGCTTCGAGCGACAGATATATGCATATCTTGAAGGATCGGCTGCCCGTGAGCAGGCCCGAGTGGCACTCTGGCGCGAAGCAGTCGGGGGCCGCGCGCGAGAGATCCGCGAGTGCCGGACAAGCGGCCCCGGCGGGAAAGGGACGACGTCGCCATGGCAGATCACCAGGAAGCATCCGTCACGCTGCCGAGCGACCCGGCGTCGGTCCCGGCCGCCCGCTCCTACGTCAGCACGGTGCTGACCGAGTGGGGCATGCCGGTGGACTGCGACACCGCCGACACGGTCCGCCTCATCGTGTCCGAGCTCGCGACCAACGCGGTCCAGCACACCCTCGACCAGTCCCCGACGTTCACCGTCGACCTCGAGCTGGAGCGCGACGAGCACCTGCGCATCGGTGTCACCGACAGCCACCCGCGTTACCCGAAGCGGCTGCCGGCCGCGGTCCAGCAGGACAACGGCCGGGGCATGGTCATCATCCGGTGCCTCACCGCCGAGTGCGGCGGCAGGCTGTCGGTCGCGCCGACCCCCGAGGGCGGCAAGACGGTCTGGATCGCGATGCCCTGGGACACGGCCGTCGACCGCACGGCGTCGTCCTTCTCCTGACGCGCCCGGCGGTGCCGCGCGGGCAGGCCCGCACCGACCCCGGCGAGCGGCCTCAGCCGCGCCGTGCCGGGCCCTCCTCGCGCCCCGGAGCCGCAGGGGACGCCTCCCGGCGCCTGAGCAGCGCCCGGCGCAGCAGCCAGGGCATGAGCGCCCACAGGCCGCCGCACACGGCGAAGGTGCCCGCGCCCGCGGCGATCCCGGCGCCCCGGCCGACCGTCACGTCGACCACCAGGAGCACCGACCCGCTCAGGGCCAGGACGAGCGCCCCCATGCCCCAGGCCGCCAGCCGCGAGGACACCCGCACGATCTGCGGCTTCGCCCCGAGGTGGAACAGCACCCGGTGCACGGCGGCGGGCGCCGTGAGCAGGGCGGCCGCCACGACGGCGAGCAGCAGCGTCGTCACGTAGGTGGCGCGCTGCATCGCGTCCAGGGACGGGAAGCGGGCCGTGAACGCGAGGGTGAGCAGGAAGGCGAAGAGGAACTGCACCCCGGTCTGCATGACGCGCAGTTCCTGCAGCAGCTCACCGAAGTTCCGGTCGGCCCGTTCCAGCTCGGTCTCGTGGCGCTCGTCCATGTCGGATGGGTAACCGCCCGCGCGGGTCTCAACCAGGAACGCCCCGGCCGGCCACGCGGCGGGCGTCAGCGCACCCGGCCGTACCAGACGCTGCGGGTCCAGATCTTCTGCAGGCGCACCACGTCCCCGGTCTTGGGCGAGTGCCAGATGCGCCCCTTACCGGCGTAGATGCCCACGTGGTAGACGCTGCGGCCCGAATGGAAGAACACCAGGTCGCCCTTCTGGCGCCCGGACGCGGAGACGTGCCGGGTCTTGTTGTACTGCTGCGCGGCCGTGCGGGGCAGTTTCTTGCCCGCGCGCTTGAACGAGTAGAGCGTGAGGCCCGAGCAGTCGAAGCGGTGCGGCCCGGTGGCCCCCCACTTGTAGGGCGCTCCCTTCTTGGAGGCCGCGATCTGCAGGGCTTTTCCGGAGACCGTCGCCGCGGAGGCCTCGGCGGCCGCGCCGGGGACCATGAGCCCCGCTCCGGCGACCGCGAGGGTCAGGGCCGAGGCGGTCCCGGCCCGGGTGATCAGCGACGGGACACGATTGAGCGCAGTCATGCGCAACCCTTCGTCAACCGCCTGCGAAGGATGACCTGTCGGGTTCGGACTGGCGAAGTCGCCCGGCCGCGTACCGCGGCTTCACCCCAAGGGCCCCTCGCACACAACTCCGGCTGAGCTGTGGCGGCGGCCCGTCGTGCTCGGGTCCTCCACTCCTGCCGATGCACTTCTGTCGACCTGGCATCCGTGCGGCGGCAGGACTCGGCGTCCGCACGGACCGCCCCGCCGCTGTGGCGGGGGCTTGTCGTCGGAAGGGATCTTGACTCACCCGTGTCCTGAAATCCGAGTTGAACCAGCGGTAAGTGAGGCTCCTCACGCTTGACCCGTTCAGGTGGACAGGGGGTGGTTCGATCTTCGGTCGCGCAGGGTGATCAGGCTCGTACCAGCGACGGAACCGAAGATTCCGCCGGACGCCTACAGCGTCGGCGCAACTCTGCTCCCCCCTGAATTCGTAGGCTCGGCTACGCCGAACGGGGGTACTCCGTCTGGCTCGTTTGGACCGTCCCGCAGACGCTTCGGGCCGCGGATGACCGTCTCTGCTCTCAACCGACCGTTTCCGGCGGCAACGTGACCCTCTGTGTCCGCCGCTCGCCGTCCAGGACCCGTAGCGCGCGGGCCAGCGTCGCCGCGTGCACCTCGGTCTCGCCGCGCCGGTGCATCAGCGCCAGCGCGTCCCGCAGCTCGGTCGCCCGGCTGACGAGCGCCTGGGCGGCGCGGAGCCCCCGGTAGGTGTGCTCGCCGCGCGCGGGATTGATCCGCGCGACCATGTCCACGACCTCCAGGTAACGGTCCACCAGCTCGCACTCCGCCCGGGTCAGCGCGGGCAGCGGCGGCAGCTCGGGTGGGAGCATCGGCCGCTCACCTCCCGTCCGCTGCGCCGTGCGGCAGCTTGCGGCTGCGGACGACGTGGTCCACGAGGCCGTAGGCCAGGGCCTGTTCGGCCGTGAGCACGGTGTCGCGCTCGATGTCGGAGTGCACCTGCTCGGTGGTCCGGCCGGAGTGCCGGGCGAGCATCTCCTCCAACTGCTCGCGCGTCCGCACCATTTCGCGGGCCTGGATCTCCAGGTCCGAGGGCTGGCCCTGGGCCGGCTCGGCGAGCGCCGGCTGATCGAGCACCACGCGCGCGCCCGGCAGCATCAGCCGCTTGCCCGGTGTCCCGGCCGCGAGCAGCACGGCCGCGACCGACGCGGTCTGGCCCAGACACGTCGTCTCCACCTCGCAGCTGACGAAGCGCATCGTGTCGTAGATCGCCGTCATGGCGCTGAACGAGCCGCCCGGGGAGTTGATGTACAGGCTCACGGGCTGGTCGGGCGCCAGGTACTCGAGGTGCATGAACTGGGCCATCACGTCGTTCGCCGACGTGTCGTCGATCGGGGTCCCCAGGAAGACGATGCGCTCCTCGAGGAGCTTCGAGTACGGGTCGAGCGTGCGCTGTCCGGAGGCCGTGCGCTCGGTGAACTCCGGCAGGACGTAGCGGTGGGTCGGACGGTGCATGGCGGTCGCGTCTCCTCGGTCCGTGGGGCTCTGCCGAGCTCCACCCGCGAGAGCGGAGCTCCGCCTGTAAAAAATGTACAGGACGTACATGACGTACGATGGCGAGCATGGCCTACGAGATTCCGGTGACGCAAGCGAGGGCTGAGCTCGCCGAGCTGATCAATCGCGTGGTGTACGGCGCGGAGCGCGTCGTCGTCACCCGGCACGGCAAGCCGCTCGTCGCCCTCGTCTCCGCCGCTGACCTGGAGCGACTCGAGGAGCTCGACCGGTCGGCCGCGGAGGCCGCGGAGCAGCCCGTCATCACCTCCGTCTCGCGCCTCGGCTCGGTCTCGTCCGCTCCGGGCGAACGGCAGCGCTTCGGCATCGCGGCCGAGCACCGGGGTCCCGAGGTCCGCTAGCTCCGCCGGAGTTCCGTCGGGAGTGCCGCCCGGCCCCGGTGCGGGTCCGACCGGCCGCCGGGTCAGCCGCTGCCCTGCTCCCGGCAATGGGACGGTCAAGCGACGGTTAACCTCGTTGAAACTCCTCAGCATTAGCCTTTCGGCCCACGTCACCAGGGGTTTTCGTATCCGAGGTGCGCAAGATCGCATGCATTACGTGTGTGTTACATCTATGCGTATCCGATACCCCGTCGCGGTGGCCGCGGCAGCCGGGCCCCGCACGGTCCGGGACGAAGGACTGAGGTGGGACGTGCAACTGACCCCGCACGAGCAGGAACGCCTGCTCATCCATGTGGCCGCGGACGTGGCCGAGAAGCGCCGGAACCGGGGTGTGAAGCTCAACCACCCCGAGGCGATCGCGCTCCTCACCTCGCACATCCTCGAAGGGGCCCGCGACGGCCGCACCGTCGCCGAACTCATGGCGTCCGGCCGGAAGGTGCTCACCCGTGACGACGTCATGGACGGCATTCCCGAGATGATCCACGACGTCCAGGTCGAGGCGACCTTCCCGGACGGCACCAAGCTCGTCACCGTGCACGAGCCGATCGTCTGACGGGGGAGCGCACACCATGATCCCCGGAGAGATCCTCTTCGCCGACGAGCCCGTCGTGATCAACGAGGGCCGTGACGTCATACGTATGACGGTCCTCAACGCCGCCGACCGCCCCGTCCAGGTCGGCTCCCACTACCACTTCGCCGAGGCCAACCCCGGCCTCGCCTTCGACCGGGCCGCAGCACGCGGCCGGCGGCTGAACATCGCCGCGGGAACGGCCGTCCGCTTCGAGCCCGGCATCCCCGTCGACATCGAACTCGTGCCCCTCGCGGGCCGTCGCGTCGTCCCCGGCCTGCGCGGCGAGACCGGAGGTGCCCTCGATGCCTGAGCTGTCCCGCGCCGCATACGCCGACCTGTTCGGCCCGACCACCGGCGACCGCATCCGGCTCGCCGACACCGACCTGCTCGTCGAGATCGAGGAGGACCGCTCCGGCGGTCCCGGCCGCTCCGGCGACGAGGCCGTCTTCGGCGGCGGCAAGGTCATCCGCGAGTCGATGGGCCAGGCCCGGGCCACCCGCGCCGAAGGAGCCCCCGACACCGTCGTCACCGGCGCCGTGATCATCGACCACTGGGGCGTCGTCAAGGCCGACATCGGCATCCGCGACGGCCGGATCACCGGCATCGGCAAGGCCGGCAACCCCGACACGATGGACGGCGTCCACCCGGACCTCGTGATCGGCCCGGAGACCGAGATCATCGCCGGCAACGGCAAGATCCTCACCGCCGGAGCCATCGACACCCACATCCACTTCATCTCGCCGACCATCGTCGACGAGGCCCTCGCCTCGGGCGTCACCACCCTCATCGGCGGCGGCACCGGCCCCGCCGAGGGCAGCAAGGCGACCACGGTCACCCCCGGCTCCTGGCACCTGTCCAGGATGTTCGCCGCCCTGGAACACAGCCCGGTCAACATCGGCTTCCTCGGCAAGGGCAACACCATGTCCGGGGCGTCCCTGCGCGACCAGCTGCGGGCCGGCGCCATCGGCTTCAAGATCCACGAGGACTGGGGCGCCACCCCGGCCGTGATCTCCGCCTGCCTCGACGTCTGCGAGGAGTCCGGGGTCCAGCTCGCCGTGCACACGGACACGCTGAACGAGGCCGGATTCGTCCAGGACACCTTCGACGCGATCGCCGGGCGCACCCTGCACGCGTTCCACGTCGAGGGCGCGGGGGGCGGCCACGCGCCCGACATGATCACCGCCGTGTCGCTGCCCCACATGCTGCCGAGCTCCACCAACCCGACCCGGCCGCACACCGTCAACACCGTCGAGGAGCACCTCGACATGCTGATGGTCTGTCACCACCTCAACCCCGCCGTGCCCGAGGACCTCGCCTTCGCCGAGTCCCGCATCCGGCCCACCACCATCGCGGCCGAGGACATCCTCCACGACCTCGGCGCCATCTCGATCATGTCGTCCGACGCGCAGGCCATGGGGCGCGTCGGCGAGGTCGTCCTGCGCACCTGGCAGACCGCGCACGTCATGAAGCGCCGCCGCGGCGCGCTGCCCGGCGACACCCGCGCCGACAACACCCGGGCCCGCCGCTACGTCGCCAAGTACACGATCAACGCGGCCGTCTCCCAGGGCATCGAGCACGAGATCGGCTCCGTCGAGACCGGCAAACTCGCCGACCTGGTGCTGTGGGACCCGCAGTTCTTCGGTGTGAAGCCCCAGGTCGTGCTCAAGGGCGGGCAGATCGCCTACGCGCAGATGGGCGACGCCAACGCCTCCATCCCCACCCCGCAGCCTGTCCTGCCCCGCCCGATGTTCGGCGCGCGCGGCACGGCCCCGGCCGCCAACTCGGTCGCCTTCGTCGCCGAGGCGGCGATCGCGGACGGCCTCCCCGAACGGCTCGGCCTCGGCCGCGCGCTCGTCCCGATCCGGTCGACCCGCGGACGTACCAAGGCCGACATGGTCAACAACGACGCGCTGCCCCGCGTCGAGGTCGCCCCCGACTCGTTCGCCGTCCGCATCGACGGCGAACTCGTCGAGCCCGATCCCGCCACCGAACTGCCGCTCGCCCAGCGGTACTTCCTGTTCTGAGGCGCGTGCACCTCCCATGACACGCACCGCTCTGCTCGTCCTGGCCGACGGCCGCTTCCCCGCCGGTGGGCACGCCCACTCCGGCGGGGCGGAGGCCGCGGTCGAGGCCGGCCGCATCACCGACGCGGCGAGCCTCGAGGCGTTCTGCCGCGGCCGGCTGCACACCAGCGGCCTGGCCGCGGCCGCCCTCGCCGCTGCGGCCGCGCTCGGCACCGACCCCGTCGCCCTCGACGCGGCCGCCGACGCCCGCACCCCCTCCGCCGCCCTGCGCGTCGCCGCCCGCAGGCTGGGCCGCCAGCTCATGCGCGCTGCCCGCGCCACCTGGCCCCACCCCGAACTCGACGCCCTGGCCCGGGCGTTCCCCAAGGGAGCACACCAGCCCGTCGTGCTCGGCCTCACCGCCCGCGCCGCCGGACTCGGGCCCGAGGACGCCGCGTACTGCTCCGCGTACGAAGGCATCAGCGGGCCCGCGACCGCCGTCGTGCGCCTGCTCAGCCTGGACCCGTTCGACGCCACCCGTGCCCTCGCCCGGCTCGCGCCCGAGGCCGACCAGGTGGTGCGCGACGCGGTCGGGGCGGCGCTGCGCTGCGCCGACGAGGGTCTCGACGCGCTGCCCGCCGGGTCGGCGCCGTTGTTGGAGATCGGCGCCGAGGCCCACGCCGCGCGGCCCGTGCGGCTGTTCGCCTCGTAGCCCGGCGCGGCCCCACCGCCCCGCCACCCCCACCACTTCTCTCTTCTTCTCTTCTCTCCTCTTTCTTCTTTCAGGAGCTGACCACCACCATGCACCTCGACCACACCCACGACGAGGCCTCCGCGGTCTCCGCCGACGCCCACCGCCCCGACGGCACCCGCCGCGCACTGCGCATCGGACTTGGCGGTCCGGTCGGCTCCGGGAAGACCGCGACCGTGGCCGCGCTGTGCCGTGCGCTGCGCGACGAACTCTCCCTCGCCGTCGTCACGAACGACATCTACACGCGCGAGGACGCGGAGTTCCTCCTGCGCGAGGCCGTCCTGCCGCCCGAGCGGATCACCGCCGTCGAGACCGGCGCCTGCCCGCACACCGCGATCCGCGACGACATCTCCGCCAACCTTGAGGCCGTCGAGGACCTCGAGGACGAGGTCGGGCCGCTCGACCTCGTCCTCGTCGAGTCCGGCGGCGACAACCTGACCGCGACCTTCTCCAAGGGGCTCGTCGACGCCCAGATCTTCGTCATCGACGTCGCGGGCGGCGACGACATCCCGCGCAAGGGCGGCCCCGGCGTCACCACCGCCGATCTGCTCGTCATCAACAAGACGGACCTCGCCCCCTACGTCGGCTCGGACCTCGGCCGGATGTCCGGCGACGCCGACCGGGCCCGCGGCGGGCTTCCTGTCGTGCTCCAGTCGCTGCGCTCCGAGGACGGCGTGGGACAGGTGGCCGGCTGGGTGCGCGGGCTGATCACCGCCTGGACCGCCGCATGAGCGTCGCCGCGGGCCGCGCCGGCGTCCGCTCGCTCGCCCGGATCGCGGCCCGCGGCGACGGCCGGGGCGGCACGGCCCTGCCGGTCCTCGAGAGCGAGGGCTCCTTCGCGCTGCGCCGCACCCGGTCCGCGGCGGGCGACGCCCGGGTGCTGCTCGTCGGGGCCATGGGCGGCCCGCTCGGCGGAGACCACTGCACCGTGGAGGCCCGCGCGGACGACGGAGCGTACCTGTCCGTCGGTTCGGTCGCCGCGACGATCGCCCTGCCCGGACAGTCCGGCGGCGAGGCCCGTCAGGACGTGCGTCTGACGGTCGGCGACGGCGCCCGCCTCGACTGGCTTCCCGAGCCGCTGATCTCGGCCGCGGGCAGCGCACTGCGCGTCACCACGCGCGCGGAGCTCGCACCGGACGCCTCTCTCGTGCTGCGCGAGGAGCAGGTGCTCGGGCGGGCCGGAGAGGAACCCGGACGCCTCAGCAGCCGTCTGACCCTGTGGCGTGCGGGCCGCCCGCTGCTCGACCAGGAGCTGGCCTGCGGCCCCGGCGCGCCCGGCGGCTGGGACGGACCCGCCGTGCTGGCCGGTCACCGGGCCCTCGGTCAACTGGTGCTCGTCCGCCCCGCGTTCGAGCGGGACCGGCCCGCCGCGGGCCTGCTGGACGAGACCGGGACCGCCGCCCTGACCCCGCTCGCGGGACCGGCGGTGCTGGTCACGGCCGTGGCCGCGGACGGCCTGCGGCTGCGCCGGACCCTGGACGCGGCCCTGCACCGGCTCACTGACCGCTGAACGGGACGAGTTATACCGTTTATCGGATTGGTAAAGAACGTCTGTCATCTCTGTCCCCCGGGCCGCCCGCACGACAGGATCCGCCGTACCGATCGGCTCCACGATCGACGTAACGATCGAATCGATGTGCGGGAGGCCTCACTTGAGACGGACTCGACAGGCGAGTCGCAGCAGCCGGAAGGCGGTGATCGGCACCGCGGGCGCTTTTGCGGCCGCGGCACTGATAGCCGGCGCGGTCAGCGCACCGGTCGCCAACGCCACGCCGCAGAAGAGCGGCCACGGCGGCCACGGCGGCTACGGCAGCCACGACCGCGAGGCACGCGGAGCCGCCCTGGCGGCCGCGCGCGCCGAGAAGAAGGGCATCGACTGGAAGGACTGCCCCGCCGACTGGGGGCTGGCCTCGCCGATCCAGTGCGGCTGGGTCACCGTGCCGCTCGACTACGCCAAGCCGAACGGCAAGCAGATCAAGCTCGCCGTCGACCGCGTCGGCAGCACCGGCACCAAGGGCGAGCGCCAGGGTTCCCTCGTCTACAACCCCGGCGGTCCCGGCGGCTCCGGCATGCGCTTCCCGACGCGCGTGACCACCAAGAACCCGCTGTACGCGAAGACGGCGAAGGCGTACGACTACGTCGGCTTCGACCCGCGCGGCGTCGGTCACTCCGA
>NZ_WWIA01000306.1 GCF_009870065.1 Streptomyces sp. SID5785
AGTTCTCCGGCGGTCAGCGCCAGCGCATCGGCATCGCCCGCGCCCTGGCCCTGAACCCGAAGCTCGTCGTGGCGGACGAGCCGGTCTCCGCCCTGGACGTCTCCATCCAGGCGCAGGTCGTCAACCTGCTCGACGACCTCCAGGACGAGCTCGGTCTCACGTACGTGATCATCGCGCACGACCTCTCGGTCATCCGGCACGTCTCTGACCGCATCGCGGTGATGTACCTCGGCAAGATCGTCGAACTCGCCGACCGCGACGACCTGTACAACCGGCCGATGCACCCGTACACCAAGGCGCTGCTGTCCGCGGTGCCGGTGCCCGACCCGAAGCGGCGGGGCGTCAAGAGCGAGCGCATCCTGCTGCGCGGCGACGTGCCCTCGCCGATCTCGCCGCCCACCGGCTGCCGTTTCCACACGCGCTGCTGGAAGGCGACCGAGCTGTGCGCGACGAAGGAGCCGCCGCTGCTCCAGCTCGCGACGGGGCACCAGGTGGCCTGCCACCACCCGGAGAACGCCGACGACCAGGCGCCCGAGGACACCACGCTCCTCCAGGTGGCCAAGGAGGCGATCGACGTCGTGACGGTCCCGGCGCCGGGGGACCCGTCGGTGCCGGCGGAGGCCGAGAAGGCCGCCGGGTCGGAGAAGGCCCCGGCCGAGTCCGCGGAGGAAGCCCCGGCCGAGTCCGCGGAGAAGGCCCCGGTCGAGTCCGTGGAGGAAGCCCCGGAAGAGGCCCGGGAAGAGGCTCAGGAAGAGGCCCGGGAAGAGACCCCGGCGGAGCCCTCCGAAGAGAAGTAGGCACGCCGGCCGGGCCGGGGTGGATGCCGTGTACGGCGTCCGCCCCGGCCCGGCCCGTGGGCGCCGGACGCGATCCACGGTGCGCGACAGGTAAGAATGTCGCGTGATCCAGGAACTGTTCACCCCCTCCGTCCAGCACTGGCTCGACCTCGCCGGCATCTTCGTGTTCGCGATCTCGGGCGCCCTGATGGCCGTCCGCAAGAACTGGGACGTCTTCGGGATCGGCGCGCTCGCCGAGGTGACCGCACTCGGCGGTGGACTCTTCCGCGACCTGGTCATCGGGGCCGTGCCCCCGGCCGCGTTCACCGATCTCGGGTACTTCCTGACCCCGCTGATCGCCGCCGCGCTGGTCTTCTTCCTGCACCCGGAGGTCGAGCGCACCCAGACCGCGGTGAACGTCTTCGATGCCGCGGGACTCGGCCTCTTCTGCGTCACCGGCACCACGAAGGCCTACGCGTACGGCCTCGGGCTCACCGCGTCGGCCGCCCTGGGGCTGGCCACGGCGGTGGGCGGCGGCGTGCTGCGCGACATCATCGCCAACGAGGTGCCGTCGCTGGTCCGCTGGGACCGTGACCTGTACGCCGTACCGGCCGTCGTCGGCGCCGCGATCGTGGCGCTGTGCATCCGGTTCGACGCCCTCACGAGCGTCACCAGCGGCGTGGCGGTGGTCACCGCGTTCGTCCTTCGGCTGCTCGCGATGCGCTACCACTGGCGCGCACCCCGCGCGTGGAACCGCAGGTCGTCGGCGGTGGAGGTCACCGAGGAGACGCCGTGACGTGCGTGGCGTGTCACGAAGGCTTCACACGGGAAAGCTACCGCTCAGTAATTTCCTGTTGTAGCTTTCCGGTATGGCAGACGCAGTATCCACGCAGGAGCGCCGGGAGCGTACGGTCCGCGCGCGTATCGGCGACAGCGAGTTCGACCGCGACACCGCGGTGACCCGCCGCGAGCCGGGGGTCTACGACATCGACCTCTCGGCCGGCTGGACGATCATCAACGCCGTCAACGGCGGCTATCTCCTCGCCGTGCTCGGCCGCGCCCTCGCGGACGCGCTGCCGCACTCCGACCCGTTCACGATCTCGGCGCACTACCTGACGGCGTCCGCGCCCGGCCCCGCCGTGATCCGGACCGACGTCGTGCGCACCGGCCGCACGCTCTCGACGGGCCAGGCGTCCCTGTTCCAGTACGCCGAGGACGGCACTGAGGTGGAGCGCATCCGCGTGCTCGCCTCCTACGGCGACCTCGACGCGCTCCCGGACGACGTGCGCACGACCGCCGCGCCGCCCGCCATCCCGCCCATCGACCAGTGCTTCGGCGCCGGCGACGCCCCCGAAGGCGCGCCGCCGGTGCCCGGCAGTTCCGCGATCACCGGGCGGCTCGACCTCAAGCTCGACCCGTCGACGCTCGGCTGGGCGCTCGGCGCGCCCTCCGGCAAGGGCGAGATGCGGGCCTGGTTCGGGCTCTCCGACGGCCGTGCCGCGGACCCGCTCTCGCTGCTGCTCACGGTGGACGCACTGCCGCCGACCGCGTTCGAGATGGGCCTCAAGGGCTGGGTGCCGACCGTCGAGCTGACGGTCCATGTGCGCGCCCGCCCGGCGCCCGGCCCGCTGCGCGTCTCCATCACCACGCGCAATCTCGCGGGCGGCTTCCTCGAGGAGGACACGGAGGTCTGGGACTCGGCCGACCGGCTCGTCGCCCAGTCCCGCCAGCTCGCCCGCGTCCGGCTCGGCTAGGTCCTTTCCGCCGGATCGGGGCTGCCGCTCAGCCCTCGTTCCCGCCGTGGACCGGCTCGCGGCCCAGCCAGGCCGCGAGCTGCTCGTACGGGCCGGAGCCGGCGGGTGCGGTCCTGACCTCGCCGAACGGCACCTGTCCGCCACGCGGCTCGGCCGGCAGGGCCCGGTGGGCGGTCGCGAGGGCGAACTCGGCGAGGTCCGGGTCCAGGGTGCCGTGCCGCCCCAGCGCGTCCCACAGGTCCCACGCGTGCGTGACGGTCTCCATGACGTACGCGGCGACCGCGGCGCGGCCGGGCACGGTGCCCCACGGCACGACGACCTCGGCGTCGAGCCGGGCGTCGTCCTGCCAGGCCTTGAGCGCGGCCTGCCGGCGCTCCTCGTAGGCGGCGGCCAGTGCCTCGTCCGCGACACCGTCGGCGAACGGCGTGACGGACATCCCGTCACCGCCCTCCCCGACGACGGTGACCCTCCTCATCGCACCGACCAGGTGCGACACCAGCCGCCGCACGTCGAACTCCGAGCACGGCGTGGGAAGCCCGTACTGGTCGGGCCGGATGTCCGCGACGAGGCGGGCGGTCTGCGCGGTGGCGCGTTCGAACACGGGGCGGGGGTCCATGACGGTTCTCCTCGGTGCGGTGCGGTGCGGTGCGGAAGCGGAAAAGCGTGGTGCGTGGTGCGTGGTGCGTGTGGTGCATGGCGTGCGGCGCCGGGCCTGGTGCGCGGGCCGTTCGCTGGCGCCCACTCTGCCGTCATTACCTGACAGCTTCCGTCGGCATTACCGGATGCCCGCCGGCGATGTTCTGCGAGACGCTGGGTCCGTGAAGTCGGACCGTCTGCTCTCGATCCTCCTGCTGCTCCAGACCCGCGGCCGGGTGCCCGCGCACGACCTCGCCGAGCGCCTCGAGGTCTCGGTCCGCACCATCTACCGGGACGTCGAGGCGCTGTCCGCCGCGGGCGTGCCCGTCTACGCCGAGCGCGGCCGGCACGGGGGCATCGCGCTGCTGCCCGGCTACCGCACGGACGTCACCGGACTCACCGCCGACGAGTCGCGGGCCCTGTTCATCCTCGCGTCGCAGGGCGCCCACCGGGCCCTCGGGCTCGACGCCGCGCTCGGCTCCGCGCTGCGCAAGGTGATGGCCGCGCTGCCCGAACCACACCGGCCCGGCGCCGAGTTGACCAGTCGCCGGATCCTCGTCGAGTCCTCGCGCTGGATGGGCCCGCCGCACCGTGAGGTGGACGTCAGCGCCCTCCAGGACGCGGTGTTCACCGACCGCCGGCTGCGTCTGCGCTACCGGCACAGCGGCACCGACACCGCCCGCACCTACACCGTCGACCCGTACGGCCTCGTCTCCAAGGCCGGCGTCTGGTACCTGATCGCCGACCGCAGGGGCGTGCCGCGCCTGTTCCGCGCCGACCGCATGCAGGAGGCCCGTGTCACGGACGCGCCGGTGCGCCGCCGGACCGGTGTCGAACTCGCCGACGTCTGGGCCGTGCTGAAGCGGCAGGTCGAGGAGCGGCCGGGCGGCGTCGAGGTCGTCGCCCGGGTCCACCGCGGCCGGTACGACCTCTTCCTGCGCATGTGCGGCAACTCCCTCCTGGAGCACCCGGATCCGGGACCCGACGCGGAGTGGGTCACGGTCCGCCTCGGCTTCGGCGTGCTCGCCGCGGTCCGCACCCTGCTGCCGTTCGCCGACGGCCTGGAGGTGCTCGCGCCGCCCGAGGCGCGTGCCGAACTGGCCCGCTGCGCGGCCGCGATCACCGGTCTGTACGCAGGAACTCCGCCAGCACAGCCGTGAGTTCGGCCGGGGCGTCCTCCTGGACGAGATGGCCCGCTCCGGCGATCAGGTGCAGTCCGGCGCCGGGGATCAGACCGGCAAGCTCCCGTCCCCTGGCCGGCGGGATCCAGGTGTCCTCGGCGCCCCAGCAGACCAGGACGGGCAGCCGCAGCTCCGCGTAGCGCCCCTGGATGTCGTCCGTGAAGCGCTGGTCGTTCTGCTCGATCTGGCGGTAGAACGCCGCCTTTCCCGCCGGGGTGAGCCAGGGCGCGACGAGCCGTCGGTGCGTGTCGGGATGCAGTCCCCGGTGGCTCGCCGAGCCCAGGTAGCGGTGGACGAGCGCCTCGTGCAGATCGTCCGGCAACTGCCCGAAGACCGCGGCGTGTTCACCGAGCAGCCGGTACGTGGGGGAACCCCAGGGAGCCAGGGCCACCGGGTCCACCAGGGCGAGCCGGCCGTACCGGGCGCCGTGCAGGAGGTGGGCGCGCAGGGCGACGCAGCCGCCGAAGTCGTGGGCGACGACCGCCGGGGCGGTCAGGCCCCAGTGGTCGAGCAGTCCGGCGAGGGCCCTGGCCTGGGCGTCCAGCGTGACGTCCTGCCCGTCCCGCATCTCGGAGGTGCCGTATCCGGGCAGGTCCCACACGTGGACCCGGTGCCGCGCGGCGAGCGCGCGGGCCGGGCCCCGCCACACGTACGACGAGAAGGGGGTGCCGTGGACGAGGACGACCGGCGGGGCGTCCGCGGGGCCGAGGGCCGTCCAGCGGATCTCGCCGGTGGGGCCGGACCAGCTGCGGTCGAGGATCCAGTCGGCATCTGTCATGAGTGTCAGGCTAGTTGCTCATGACGCGTCGAGCCAGTGGCGGCCGCCGAGGGTCACCAGGCGCAGCTGGCGCTCCGCCCGGTCCGTCACGCGCGCCAGGTCCTCGGGGGCCGTGGTGAGCAGCTCCGCCGCGGTCACCATCATGTGGTCGACGTAGAGCCGGGCCAGCATCGAGAGGTCGTCCGCGCTCCAGCCGGCCGACTGCGGCTCCCGGGCCAGTGCGTCGCCCACCTCGTCGACGAACTGGGCGAGCTGTGCGGCGATCGCCTCACGCACCGGCCTGACCCCGCCGAACCGCTCGCGCGCCAGGAAGCGGACGTGCGCCGGGTGCGACGCGACGTGACGGACGATCAACTCAACCGTGCGGGTGATGCGTTCGTCGCTGTCCCAGGTCGCCGTCAACTGGTCCCGGATCATCGCGTGCAGGCTGCCGAGCGCCTCCTCGACCAGGGCGACGCCGAGGTCGGCGGTGCTCTCGAAGTGCCGGTAGAAGGCGGTCGGCGCCACGCCCACGGCGCGCGTGACCTCGCGCAGGCCCAGGCTGCTCAGGCTCTGGTCGGCCAGCAGCTCCAGCGCGGCGTCGAGCAGCGCCTGCCGGGTCTTCTGTTTCTGGGCCTGCCGGATGCCGAGGGTGTGACTCATGTCATCCAGTTAACACTTGTTCTCTGTCATGGGGAACCCGCGCGACGGGCTAGACTCAGGAGTCAGTGAACAGTTGTAACCCGTAACGACCCTGAGAGGTTCTCCGTGCTGTTCCTCGTAGCGGCCCTCCTGCTCCTGGGCTTCGCCCTCGGCACCGTGGCCCACGCCCCACTGTCCTTCACGCTCGTCGCCGCCGCCGTGATCGCCGTCTGGCTCACCGTCTTCGCGCTCCGCGAGCGGCACGCCCGCCGCACCCGCCAGGCCTGACACCGCATCCGTCGCATGCGCTGCGTCCATCGCGCGCACCGTGTTCACGGCAGACACCGCACGCACCGCGTTCACCTGATTCACCGCACGCACCGCATTCACCAGGGGGTACCAGACATGCAGCTCACCGCAGAGAAGAAGGCCGCCGCACCCGACGAGCCGGCTCCCGCCGCGCCGCAGGGCACCGAGGCGGGGGACATCGCGCCGGGCGACACCGTGGCGGAGGACGCCGCGCCGCGCCGCAAGGACGCCGACGGCATGGCCGTCGCCTCCTTCGTCCTCGGCCTCCTCGGCCTGCTCGTCCTCAACGTCTTCCTCGGCCCCGTCGCCATCGTCCTCGCCGGACTCGCCCTGCTGCGCGGCACCGGACGCCGCGGCCGCGCGCTGCTCGGCCTGGGTCTCGGCATCGCCGACCTCGTCGTGCTCGCCGCCTTCGTCACCGCCGACAACACGCTGTCGTGGAGCATCGCGGGCTGACCCCGCGCTCCCCGCGTGGGACGGGACCCCACGCGGATGTCAGGGCCCGGCCGCGGGCTCGTAGAATCGTGGCCACCATGGCTTACCTCGACCACGCCGCGACCACTCCGATGCTTCCGGAGGCGATCGAGGTGATGACCTCCCAGCTCGCCGTCACCGGCAACGCATCGTCCCTGCACGCCGCGGGACGCCGCGCCCGGCGCACCGTCGAGGAATCGCGCGAGTCCCTCGCCGCGGCCCTCGGCGCCCGACCCAGCGAGGTCGTCCTCACCTCCGGCGGCACCGAGGCCGACAACCTCGCCGTCAAGGGTCTGTACTGGGCCCGCCGCGCCGCGGACCCGGCCCGCACCCGCGTCCTCTCCAGCCCCGTCGAGCACCATGCCGTCCTCGACGCCGTGCACTGGCTCGCCGAGCACGAGGGCGCCACCGTCGAGTACCTCCCCGTCGACCGGTACGGCCGTGTGCACGCCGCCGCGCTGCGCGAGGCGATCGAGCGCAACCCCGACGACGTCGCCCTCGCCACCGTCATGTGGGCCAACAACGAGATCGGCACCGTCCAGCCCGTCCGCGAACTCGCCGACGTCGCAGCCGAGTTCGACGTGCCGCTGCACGCCGACGCCGTCCAGGCCTTCGGCCAGCTGCCCGTCGACTTCGCCGCGTCCGGGCTCGCCGCGATGACCGTCTCCGGCCACAAGGTGGGCGGGCCCTACGGCATCGGAGCGCTGCTCCTCGGCCGCGAGTACACGCCCGTGCCCGTGCTGCACGGCGGTGGCCAGGAGCGGCACGTGCGCTCCGGCACCCTCGACGTCCCCGCCGTCGCGGCCTTCGCCACCGCCGGACGGATCGCCGCCGAGCAGCGCGACCGCTTCGCCCGCGAGATCGGCGGCCTGCGCGACGCGCTCGTCGACGCGGT
>NZ_WWIA01000307.1 GCF_009870065.1 Streptomyces sp. SID5785
TGCACCGGCGGCACGAACGGGTACGAGCCGGTGGCCAGCACCAGCGTGTCGTACGTGACCTCGAGACCGGAGCGGGCCCGCACGGTGCGCGCCGCGCGGTCGACCTCGGTGGCCGGGTCGCCGACGTGCAGCTCGATGCCGTGCTCGGCGAGGAACTCCGGGTCGCTCAGCGACAGTTCCGCGGGCGTCGTGCCGGAGAAGTACGAGGTGAGGTGGACGCGGTCGTAGGCCGGCCGCGGTTCCTCGCAGAGCACCACGACGCGGTGCGTGCGGGTCAGACCGCGCTCGGCGGCCGCCTCCAGGAAGCGCTGGCCGACCATGCCGTGGCCGATGAGTACGAGGGTGGGCATGTCAGAGGCCTCCGTCATGGGTGAGCAGGTGGAGCAGCGGCGCGCCGACCGCGTCGTCGGCGGGCAGGGATTCGTCCGACTCCCAGGCGTGCGCGAGGGCACCGACGCTGGCGAGTTCACCGACCAGGACGCCGCCCACCAGCCGGTCGCCGCGCACGACGACCTTGCGGTACGTGCCACGGGTGGCGTCCGTGAGCTGCACGACGTCGTCGCCGGGCAGCGGGTCGGTCTCGCCGAACGCGGCGAGGTCGAGGGGGCCCGCCTCGTGCGGCAGGGTGAGCCGGGTCAGGGTGCGGGTGCCGGTGTAGGGGGCGGCGCCGCCGGTGAGCCGCGCGGCCAGGGCGTCCGCCTGCTCCAGCGCGGGCGTCGCCAGGCCGTACACCGTCCCGGCGTGCTCGGCGCAGTCCCCGACGGCGCGGATGTGCGGGTCGCTGGTGCACAGCGCGTCGTCGACGACCACGCCCCGGCGCACGTCAAGACCGGCCGCCCGGGCGAGTCCGGTACGCGGCCGCACCCCGCAGGCCAGGACGGTCACGTCGGTGTCGAGGACGAAACCGTCGTGGAGTTCGACCCGGCGGACCCGGCCGTCCTCGACGCCGACGCCGCGCACCCGGCACTCGGTGTGGACCTCGACGCCCAGGCCGGTCAGGTGCCGCAGCACCAGCGCGCTCGACCGGGGGTCGAGCTGGCGCTCCATCAGACGCTCCGCCTGCTGGGTCAGCACCACCTGGGCGCCGCGCCGGGCCAGCGCCCGGGCCGCGGACACCCCGAGCAGCCCGCCGCCGATGACGACGGCGCGGGTGCCTTCGGTGACCGCGGCGGACAGCGCCAGGCAGTCGTCCATCGTGCGGAACGCGTGCACGCCTCCCGGCAGCACCGTCGCGTCCGCGCCGAACAGGCCGCGCAGCGGGGGCAGTACGGGGTTCGACCCGGTGGCCAGGACCAGCGTCCCGTACGCGACCTCGGAGCCGTCGTCGCACTGCACCACGCGCCGCTGCCGGTCGATCCGGACGGCCCGGGTGCGCAGCCGGCGGGCCGCCGGGGCGCCGGGCAGCGCGATCACGTCCGGGGCGTAGGTCCCGGCCAGCACCTCGGCGAGCAGCACGCGGTTGTACGGGGCGTGCGGCTCCTCGCCGACGAGCACCGCGTGCTCGCCCAGGCGCTGGGCGAGACGGGTGCCGGCGAGGCCGGTGCCGATGATCACTGTGGGCATGTGATTCAGCGTGCGGGGCGGGTGTTTCCCGGTGGCGTCCCGACCGTTTCTCCTCGGGAACGGGGGGCTCAGCGAGGGCGGGCCGGTGGTGTGAGGCGGTGCGGGGGTGTGAGGCGGGCCGGGGCGACGCGATGCGACGCCGGAGAGGCGGGGCACCCGACCGGCACGGCCGCCCGCGGCTTCTCGCAGGTCGGACGGCCGAAGGAGCCGCACTCCGGGACGGATACGCTCGGCCGCATGCCTGACATATCCCTGACCGCCGTCGTCGTCCTGTGCGTCGCCGCCCTCGCGGCCGGCTGGGTCGACGCGGTGGTGGGCGGCGGCGGCCTCCTCCTGCTGCCCGCCCTGCTGCTCGGCCTGCCGGGCTCCGTGCCCGCCCCGTACGCACTCGGCACCAACAAGGCCGTCGCCATCGTCGGCACCACCGGCGCCGCCGTCACCTACGCCCGCAAGGCCCCCGTCGACGTACGGCTCGCGGTCCGCATCGGCCTCGCCGCCCTCGCCGGGTCGACCGGCGGCGCCCTGCTCGCGGCCGGCCTGAGCACCGACGTCCTGAAGCCGGTCGTCATGGTGGTGCTCGTGGGCGTCGGGGCGTTCGTCATCTTCCGGCCCGCGTTCGGCACGGCGCCCGCCGCGCACCCCGCGTCACCGCGCCGCGTCCTCGCCGCGATCGGGCTCGCCGGTCTCGGCATCGGCTTCTACGACGGGCTGATCGGCCCCGGCACCGGCACCTTCCTCGTGCTCGCGCTGACCGCGATCCTCCACCTCGACCTCGTCACGGCCTCCGCGACCGCGAAGATCGTGAACTGCTGCACCAACGCGGGCGCGCTCGCCATGTTCGCCCTCAAGGGCACCGTCTTCTGGCAGCTGGCCGGTCTGATGGCGGTCTTCAACCTGGCCGGCGGCATGATCGGCGCCCACACCGCCCTCAAGCGCGGCGCGGGCTTCGTCCGGATCGTGCTGCTCACCGTCGTGTGCGCGCTCGTGGTGAAGATGGCCTACGAGCAGTGGGTGGCCTGAGCGCGGCAGGGGTGGCCTGAGCGCAGCAGTGGGTGGCCTGAGCGCGGCAGTGGGTGGCCCGGGCGCAGCAGTGGGTGGCTTGAGCGCACAGGACGGCGTCCCGCCCGGACGGGCGAGGACGACGGAGGAGGCGCCCGAGCGGCTCAGGCACACGATGGTGGTCCCCCGGAGGAGTGGGGGACCCTGAGCGAGCGCCCCCCACCCCTCCGGGCCGCGAGGGGCTGCGGCCCGGAGGGGAGGGGACGGGCGGTACCGGTGGGCGGACGGGAACACGGACGGCGGAGAGAGTCCGCGGGACCCGTCCCTTCCGCTGTGCTCCTGCCGGATCCCTTCAGATCCCTTCGCCTCTCGCCCGGCGATGCAGGAGCCAGGTACCGCCCGCGGCGGCGACGGCCAGGGCCGCCACTCCCGCCGCGGTCTGCACGGGGTCGGGTCCGAGCGCGCCGCCGACCCCCGTCTTCGCTTGCGCCTGCGGCGCGGGCACCCCGGCAGGACCGGGCGCCCCGACCGCCGCGGGCGCGCCGGCCGCTCCGGCCCGGCCCGGGGACACGATGAGATCGCCGGTGACCCGGGTGCCGCCCGCGCACGTCGCGACGATCTCGTACGTGCCCGGCTGCGCGGTCGCGGGGACCGCGAACCGCCCCGACGCGTTGTCGGCGTCCGTCGCCGCGGCGAGCGTGAAGGCGCCCGCGCCGACCGTGCGGGCGTCACCGGCCGCCGAGCCCCGCGTCCCGCACGCCGTCGTGTCCACGGTGACCGTGGCGCCGGGGGCGGCCGTCGCCGGGTAGACCTCGAGGCCGCCCTGTGCCGCGGCCGCGGGGGCGGCGCCCAGACCGGCGAGGGCGACGGCGAACGCGGCGGCGGTCAGGGGTCGGCCTGTGCGCATCGTGGTACTCCTTCGCGGGCGTCGGACGCGCCCTGCACGACCGAGGTAAGTACCAGTCAGGGAGCCCCGCCTGCCGAGAGAGCGTCAGATGACGGCGCCGGACACGGTTCCTGACGGGGTGACGGATGCGTTCCAGCAGGTCACCGGCGTGTCGGTGGAAACCTGGTGCGCCGCGCGGCGCGGGGTGCGACCGGGTGACCGGACACTCCGTCAGGCGGGCCACAATGAGCGCGTGGAGACCTCCGGCGACACCCCGAAGCCCCTGCCCGCCGACACACCGGACGCGCCCGCTCCGGCCGTGCCGCCCGCTCCGACGGGTCCGCCCGCTCCGGACGCCCCGGCCGTGCTGACCGTTCTGACGACCACGGACACCCCGGACGGGGCGGACACGCTGGCCCGCGGCGCGGTCGAGGCCCGGCTCGCGGCCTGCGCGCAGGTGTCCGCCGCCGTCACGTCCGTCTACCGCTGGGAGGGCGCGGTCGAGACCGCCCGGGAGTACCAGGTCCTGCTGAAGACGAGCGCGGCCCGATACCCAGACCTCGAACGGTGGCTGACGGAGCACCACGACTACGACACGCCCGAGATCATCGCCGTGCCCGTGGTGCGGGGCGCGCCCGGGTACCTGGCCTGGGTCGCGGCCGAGACGGCCTGACGGCGTCACCCCGCGCGCCGGGCACCCTCGGTGCGCGGGGCGGACTCGGCGGACTCGGCGGTCGCGGCGGACTGGGCGGACTCGGCGGAGTCGGTGCGCTGGGCGGCGTGCTCGCCGCCCTCCGCCCGCTCCAGCCGCACCGCGCACACCTTGAACTCCGGCATGCGCGACGTCGGGTCGAGCGCCGGGTTCGTCAGGGTGTTGGCCCGCCCCGCGCCCGGCCAGTGGAACGGCATGAAGACCGTGTCGGGCCGGATCCCCGGCGTGATCCGGGCGGGCGCCACTGCGCGGCCCCGCCGCGACACGACGGCGACGTCCTCGCCCTCGGCCACCCCGAGCCGCGCCGCGAGCCGCGGGTGCAGCTCCACGAACGGGCCGGGCGCCGCCCGGTTCAGCGCGCCGACGCGCCGGGTCTGCGCGCCCGACTGGTACTGGGCGACCACGCGCCCCGTCGTCAGGTGCACCGGATACGCGGCGTCCGGCTCCTCCGCGGCGGGCCGGTGCGCCACCGGCACGAACCGGGCCCGCCCGTCGTCGTGCGCGAACCGCTCGGCGAACAGCCGGGGCGTGCCCGGATCCGCCGGGCCCGCGCAGGGCCAGAACACGCCCTCGCCCGCGGCGAGCCGCTCGTAGGAGATGCCCGCGTAGTCGGCGGGGCCGCCCGCGGAGGCGCGGCGCAACTCGTCGAAGACTTCCTCGGGGTCGGCGGGGAAGCCCTTCTCGAGGTCGGGGGCGAGGCGCGCGGTCAGGTCGCGCAGCACCTCCAGGTCGGACCGCACGCCGTCCGGAGGGGTGAGCGCGCGGCGGCGCAGCAGCACCCGGCCCTCCAGGTTCGTCACGGTGCCCGTCTCCTCCGCCCACTGCGTCACCGGCAGGACGACGTCGGCGAGTTCGGCGGTCTCGGACAGGACGACGTCGGCCACGGCCAGGAAGTCGAGCGACCGCAGCCGCTGTTCGACCTGGGCGGCGCGGGGTGCGGAGACGACCGGGTTCGAGCCCATGAGGAGGAGCGCGCGGAGGTCGCCGCCGAGCGCGTCGAGCAGCTCGTAGGCCGAGCGGCCCGGACCGGGCAGCGACTCCGGCGGGACGCCCCAGACACCGGCGACGTGGGCGCGGGCGGCGGGGTCGGTGAGCTTGCGGTAGCCGGGCAACTGGTCGGCCTTCTGGCCGTGTTCGCGGCCGCCCTGCCCGTTGCCCTGGCCGGTCAGACAGCCGTAGCCGGAGTGCGGGCGGCCGGGGCGGCCGGTCGCCAGCGCCAGGTTGATCCAGGCGGAGACGGTGTCCGTCCCCTTGGACTGCTGCTCGGGCCCGCGCGCCGTCAGCACCATGGCCTCCGCGGCGCCGGCGAACAGAGCGGCGGCCTCGCGCAGCCGTGGCACCGGCACCCCGGTCACCCGCTCCACGTACTCCGGCCAGTGCGCCATCGCGGCGGCCCGGGCGTCCTCCCAGCCGGAGGTCCGCTCGCGGATGTAGGCGTCGTCGGTGCGGCCCTGCGCGACGACCAGGTGGAGCAGGCCGAGGGCGAGCGCCAGGTCGGTGCCGGGGCGCGGGGCCAGGTGGAGGTCGGCGAGTTCGGCGGTGCGGGTGCGGCGCGGGTCGACGACGATCAACGTGCCGCCGTTCGCCTTCAGTTCGGTCAGATAGCGCAGTGCGGGCGGCATGGTCTCCGCGGGGTTCGATCCGACCAGCAGGACGCATCCGGTGCGCGGGATGTCCTCCAGCGGGAACGGCAGCCCGCGGTCGATCCCGAAGGCCCGCTGCCCGGCGGCCGCGGCCGACGCCATGCAGAACCGCCCGTTGTAGTCGATCTGCGAGGTCCGCAGCACCGTGCGGGCGAACTTGCCGAGCGCGTACGCCTTCTCGTTGGTGAGGCCGCCGCCGCCGAACACGGCGTTCGCGTCGGGGCCGTGCGCGGTGCGGGCCCGGTCGAGCCCGGCGGCGACGGCGTCCAGGGCCTCGTCCCAGCCGGCCGGCTCGAGCCGGCCCGTCGTCGTGCTGCGCACCAGTGGGCCGGTGAGCCGCACGCGCGAGGAGAGCACCTCGGCGGCGCTCTGCCCCTTGCCGCACAGCGCGCCCCGGTTCACCGGAAAGTCCTCGCGCCCCCGCACGGACGCGTCGGCGCCGATCCGCATCCCGCACTGCAAGGCGCAGTAGGGGCAGTGCGTGTCGGTGGCGGGCGGCTCGGATGCGGTGACCGTGTGCATACGGGCCAGCGTGCGACGCCCTTGTTACGAGGCGGGGGGCACCGCCGTTACGCACCGGGTACGCGGAGCTCCCCGCACCCGGGGGCCGATCGTGAGGACCTGGGCGACGCCCGTGGGCCGGACCGGGCCTGGGCGGGACCGGCCCGGGCGGGAGACGCCCCCTCGCCCGCGCACGCCCTCGCCGGGCACGACCTCGCGCCGGGCACGACCTCGGCCGCGCACGGCCTATCTCAGCGCTTTTGCGATGCCGTGCTCGCGTGGGCCCAGGAAGTGCGGATCGGGACGGACGACCGCGTCCAGGGCCGCCTTCCCCGCGGCGAACACCTCACGGGCGCCGCCCGCGTACCAGGTGACGTCATGCGGCTCGTCGACGCCGACACCGTACGAGGAGACGCCGGCCGCCTCGCACAGGGCGACGGCCCGACGGATGTGGAACCGCTGGCTGACGAGGACCGCGCGGTGCACACCGAACACCTTCCGGGCCCGTACGCACGAGTCCCAGGTGTCGAACCCGGCGTAGTCCGACACGACGGCGCGGCCGGGCACGCCGTGCCGGGTGAGATAGGCGCGCATGGCGTCCGGCTCGTCGTACTCCTCCCGGCTGTTGTCCCCGGTCACCAGCACGGCGCGGATCCGGCCCGCGCGGTACATGTCGGCGGCGGCGTCCAGGCGGTGCGCCAGATACGGGGAGGGCTCGCCGTCCCACAGGCCCGCCCCGAACACGACGGCGACATCGGTGCGCGGCACGTCCGCCGCGTCCCGCACCCGGTCGCCGACCTCGACGAACAGCCAGGTCGCGGGCAGCAGCGCGAGGACGCACGCGGCCATGAGGGCCTGGGCCGTGCGGCGCTGGGTGCGGCGGGTGCGGGGGAGGGGCAGTTTCACGGGTCTCCTCGGGCGGGCGGCGAACTCCACCCCGTCAGACGCCGCCGCCCCCGACTCCGGTTCGCCGCACCGTCCGCGAGCGCGACCGAACGCCGCCGCCTCGGCCCGGCGCCGGGGCTGCGACTACGTCGCGGGGCGA
>NZ_WWIA01000308.1 GCF_009870065.1 Streptomyces sp. SID5785
CGGTGCACGTCGCCGCGTTCACGCCCGTCGCCAACATCGCGGTCGGCGACGAGACCCCCTGGGGCGTCGCCGCCGAGCTGGAGCGGCTGCTGCCCGGCACCACCACGGGCTCCTACTCGGGCCAGGACGCGGGCGCCCAGGCGCTGGCCGCCGCCGCGGGACGGCGCATCGTGGCCGTCGTCCGCGACGAGCACCGGCACGCGTGGATGGCCGGCGCCCTCGACGGCCTGCTCGCCACCCGCCCCGACACGATCGTGGTCGAGATGGGCATCCCGCAGGCACCGCCGCGCGGCGCGCTGCACATCGCGACCCACGGCGCGGCCCGGGTCTGCGGCATCGCGGCGGCCGAGGTCATCACCGGCTGACCCCGGCCCGTACGACGACGATGCCGGTCACCCCTCCCAGGGCGACCGGCATCGTCGTCGTACGGGTCCTCCCGCGCGCAGCGGGGCCCGTGGTCCTACAGGCCCTGCCACTCAGGCTTGTTGGCGTAGGTGTGCCGGAAGTAGTCCGCCAGCTTCAGCTTGGATGCCGCCGCCTCGTCCACGACCACCGTCGCGTGCCCGTGCAGCTGGAGCGCCGACGCGGGCACCACCGAGGCGACGGGACCCTCGACGGTCGCCGCCACGGCGTCCGCCTTGCCCTCGCCCGTCGCGAGCAGCACCAGGTGCCGCGCCTCCAGGATCGTGCCGATGCCCTGGGTGATGACGTGCCGGGGGACCTGGCTCAGGTCGCCGTCGAAGAAGCGTGCGTTGTCCGCGATGGTCTGCTCGGTGAGCGTCTTGATCCGGGTCCGCGAGGCGATCGACGAACACGGTTCGTTGAACCCGATGTGCCCGTCCGTGCCGATCCCGAGGAGCTGGAGGTCGACGCCGCCGGCCTCGGCGAGCGCCCGGTCGTACGCCTCGCAGGCGGCCTGCACGTCCGCCGCGCTGCCGTCGGGGCCCATGAACGCGTCCGCGCCGAGCCCGAGCGGCTCCACGACCTCGCGCAGCACCGTCGCGCGGTACGACTCGGGGTGCCCGGTGGGCAGACCGACGTACTCGTCGAGCTGGGCGATCCGCGCGTGCGACGCGTCCACCTCGCCCGCCTGCACCTTGGCCGTCAGGGCTTCGTAGATGGGCAGCGGGGTCGAGCCGGTGGCCACGCCGAGCAGCGCGTCGGGCTTGCGCCGCAGCAGCTGGGCCATCGCCTCGGCGATCAGCTCGCCACCTGCCTTGGCGTCCGGAACGATCACAACTTCCACGCTGGGCCTGCCGTTCTGGTCAGAGTTCTGGTCAGAGGTGACTGGGACCACCTGCGCGAGCACATGTGGTATAGACCAATCTAGCAGAGGGAACCCCTGCCGGTAAGGCGGTTCCGGCACCCGGGGCGCCCGGCCGGCGCCCTCCTGGCACCATGCTCCGCGCTGCCGCGCGCGTCGGCACGTCGAGCGGGCGGGGGCCGGTCCGGACGGTGACGATGACGGCCCGGCCACGAATTGAACCCACGGCTCCCGGTATCCGTGTCCCAGGGCGTAGGTTGGACCAGGTGCGTACTTCGGAGTAACCCGAGGGTGCGCCGCCGGCGGACGCGGTGGGGCCCCTCGGATCGACAAACGTCCGCAGACGCATGGACATCCAAGAATGGTCTAGTCCACAATGACGTCACAGGCCTCCGCCCTCCCCGCACAGGAGGACGGACAGAGGACCTGTCGCTCTCTGCCCTGACTGCGACGGATCCTCGATCGGCGCCCGGGACCGCACACCCGGAGAGCCGGTGCACCTGAAGGGCTGCGGTGCCAGGGAACGGGTCGAGGGTCCCGCCCCCGGCGCCGCGGCCCGTCGGTGTCCTCGGGCAGCCGCGCGCACCGTTTCGGACCCCCTCGGGCCGCCGGGTACGCTCGGCCCGTGCCCTCCATGAACGATCTCGTCCGCCAGCACACCGCCCTCGGTGACTCCGACCTCGAGTGGCTGCACCTGCTGGTCTCGGAGTGGCAGCTGCTCTCCGACCTCTCCTTCGCCGACCTGGTCCTGTGGGTCCCCACCCGGGACGGCACCCGCTACGTGTCCGTCGCACAGATGCGGCCGAACACCGGTCCGACCTCGTACCAGGACGACATGGTCGGCCATCTGGTGCCGCGCGGGCGGCGCCCGATGCTGGACGCCGCGCTCGACGAGGGACGCATCGTCCGCGAGGGCGACCCCGAGTGGCGCGAGGAGGTCCCGGTCCGGGTCGAGTCCATCCCTGTCCGCCGCGAGGGCCGGGTCCTCGGGGTCATCGCCCGCAACACGAACCTGCTGACCGTCCGCACCCCCTCACGCCTGGAGCTGACCTACCTCCAGTCGGCCTCCGACCTCGCGCAGATGATCGCCGCGGGCTCGTTCCCGTTCCCCGGGCAGCAGGTCGACATGGACGCGTCCCCGCGCGTGGGCGACGGCCTGATCCGGCTCGACGCCGACGGGGTCGTCCAGTACGCCTCGCCCAACGCGCTCTCCGCCTATCACCGGCTCGGCTTCCAGGCGGACCTGGTCGGCCACCACCTCGGCTCGACGACGGCCGAACTGGCCCCGTCCCGCGGCCCGGTGGACGAGGCGCTCGCCAAGGTGGCCAGCGGCTGGGCCCCGCGCGAGTTCGAGATCGAGGGCGAGGAGGGCTCGATCCAGCTGCGGGCCATCCCGCTCAAGCCGAAGGGCGTCCGGATCGGCTCCCTGGTGCTGCTGCGCGACGTCACCGAACTGCGGCGGCGAGAGCGCGAGTTGATCACCAAGGACGCCACCATCCGGGAGATCCACCACCGGGTGAAGAACAACCTGCAGACCGTCGCCGCGCTGCTGCGCCTCCAGGCCCGCCGCATCGGCTCCGACCGCGGCCGCGAGGCGCTGGAGGAGGCCGTCCGGCGCGTCGGCTCCATCGCGATCGTGCACGAGACGCTCTCCCAGAACCTGGACGAGCGCGTGGAGTTCGACGAGATCGCCGACCGCGTCCTCGCGATGGTCGCCGAGATCTCGCCGGGCCAGGTCACCGGCCGGCGCACCGGGCGCTTCGGCATCCTGGACGCCGAGGTGGCGACCCCGCTGTCGATGGTCCTGACCGAGGTCCTGCAGAACGCGCTGGAGCACGGCTACCGGCAGGGCGACACCGGCACCGTGGAGGTCTCGGCCGTGCGCGGCGGCACCACGAAGGAGGCCCGGCTGCTGATCACCGTCCAGGACGACGGCGTCGGACTGCCGGAGGACTTCGACCCGAAGCGGGCCGGGAACCTGGGGCTGCAGATCGTACGCACCCTGGTCGAGGGCGAGTTGAGCGGCACGTTCAACATGGTGCCGGCGCCCGAGCGCGGCACGCGGGTCATCCTCGACATCCCGGTGAGCTCCGAGAAGTAGGCCCGCACAGCAGAGAGCCCCGGACCGTGGTGCGGTCCGGGGCTCTCTGCTCGCGTTGCTCGGGTCATGTCCCGGGCTGAGCCTGGGGGAGCATCGGGGGTACTGCGCGCTGCGGCTCGGGGGCGGGAGATGCGTACGCGATGTACGCGCCGCCGGGCTCAGGCTCGATACGGGGTGGGGATCAGGCGGAGGCCTGACGGGCCCGGTTGCGAGCGGCGCGGCGCTTCATCGCGCGGCGCTCGTCCTCGCTGAGGCCACCCCAGACGCCGGAGTCCTGGCCGGACTCGAGCGCCCACTGCAGGCACTGCTCCATGACGGGGCAGCGGCGGCAGACGGCCTTGGCTTCCTCGATCTGCAGCAGCGCAGGACCGGTGTTGCCGATGGGGAAGAAGAGCTCGGGGTCTTCCTCGCGGCAAACGGCGTTGTGACGCCAGTCCATGGCTGCTACCTCTCCTTGGTATTACGTGCAAGTTGCTTGTGAATGTGAACGCTTTCACGAATCCCTCAACAAGTGAAGGGACCAACGTCACATCTGCGACGACTGTCCGTTGCTTTGAGGAGGGGATTCGGGCTCTCTGTGGGGCCGATGTTGCGGGCCGTCCCGAGCGCCATGTAGAGATTCGCAAACCTCGGCGGCGGATACAACCCCTTCAGGAAAGTTTTTTTTGATTCCTCGGTGTCGCCTCGGTCACAGCCGTACTTCCATGGGGTGGAGCCTGGCCCAAACGTTCGAGATAAAGGACTTTGGGCCCTTCCACTCACACAATCACACGCAGTGCACGGCGTACGCCTGTGAACGCCACGCTCGTACGCAGCCCGAGGTGGTCACCGTCCATCTGGAGCGGCAGCGGGACCTTCGAATGCAAGGTGAAGTCGGTCAGGTCGTGGAGCGTGACCGCGTTCTTCCCGCGAGGCCCGCGCTCGGGCGTCGAGGCGAGCAGCTGACCGCCGTACCGGGCCACCGCCGGAGTCGACAGTTTCTTGAGTCCGAGCACGTCAAGGCCGGTGTCGAAGGACGCCTGCGGCGTCGGATACAGCGGCCGGTTGCCCAGGAACGACCAGGGGGAGGTGTTGCTCACTATGGAGACGACCAGATCCGTGACCGGATCCTCGCCCGGGCGTTCGAGCGTGATGGTGCCGTGCCGGCGGTCCTGCTCACCCAGGAACTGGCGCACCACCTGTCGCACATACAGGGCGTGCGTCGAACGCTTGCCCCGCTCCCGCTGCTGCTCCACCCGGCCGACCACGCCGGCGTCGAAACCCAGCCCCGCACTGAACGTGAACCAGCGCGACGGCACCGCCTCGTCGTCCGTGCCGGGCGTGCCCGCGGCGAGCCCGAGGCCCACCGTGCGCTGCCGGCCCTCGCGCAGGGCGTCCAGGAGCTGGCCGGTGGCCTCCACGGGATGGTTCGGCAGGCCCAGGGCGCGCGCGAAGACGTTCGTCGAGCCGCCGGGGACGACCGCGAGGCCCGGCAGGCGGTCCAGATCGGGGCCCTGGTGCAGCAGCCCGTTCACCACCTCGTTGACCGTGCCGTCGCCGCCGAGGGCGACGACCAGCTCGATGTCCTTGCTCTCCGCGGCCTGCCGGCCCAGGTCGCGCGCGTGGCCGCGGTACTCGGTGGTGACCGCCTCCAGCTTCATCTCGCTGGCGAGCGCATGGATCAGGACATCGCGCGTGCGCGCACTGGTGGTGGTTGCCGCCGGATTGACCACGAGAAGTGCACGCATGGAGTGCAGGGTACCCAGCGACCCTGATCCGGCCCAGACCGAGGTAGGAGTCCGGTAAGAACCGGAGCCCGGTCCCGCGCGGGGCACGCCTGCGGAGCGCGCCCGCGCGGGGGCTACTCTGCAAAGGTGACCTCAGAGCAGAACCCCGCCCCCGAGACGCCCGCGCCCGCCGAGCCGCGCCCCGGCCGGCTGACCGCCGCGGCGGCCCTGGCCGGCGTCGAGGGCGCCGCCCTCCTGGTGGGCGGCGCCTACCTCCTGGTCGGTGGGCTCACCGGGGACCCCGACAACCCCGAGCAGGCCATGACCGGCGGCATCACGCTGATCGTGCTCGCCCTGCTGCCCCTGCTCGCCGCCCGCGGGCTGCTCGCGCTCAAGAGCTGGAGCCGGGGGCCCGCGATCATCACGCAGATCATGGCGCTGCCCGTCGCGTACACGCTCGGGCAGAGCGGCGGGGCCACCCTGCCCGTCGGCATCGTGCTCGCGGTGGTCGCGGTCAGTGCGCTGGTCCTGCTCGTGAACCCGGCGACGACCGTCGCCCTCGGCATCCGCATGCCCGGCAGTGCGAAGGACCCCGAGTAGGCCCGCGCGGACCTACTCCTCGACGAGGAGCCGCTCCCGGAGCTGGGCCAGGGTGCGGGCGAGCAGCCGGGAGACGTGCATCTGCGAGATGCCGA
>NZ_WWIA01000309.1 GCF_009870065.1 Streptomyces sp. SID5785
ACGTGCTCGCCGGGGGCGTGCCGGCCGTTGTAGAGCTGCCACAGCTCGGGGCGCTGGCGGCGCGGGTCCCACTGCGAGAACTCGTCGCGCAGCGAGAACACGCGCTCCTTGGCGCGGGCCTTCTCCTCGTCCCGGCGGCCGCCGCCGAAGACGGCGTCGAACTTCTCCGCGGCGATCCGCTCGGTGAGCGGCGTCGTCTGGAGCGGGTTGCGCAGACCGTCGGGACGCTCCTTGAGCACGCCGCGGTCGATGTAGTCCTGCACGGACGCGACGTGCAGCCGCAGCCCGTGCCGGGCCACCGCACGGTCGCGGTAGGCGAGGACCTCGGGGAAGTTGTGGCCCGTGTCCACGTGCAGCAGCGAGAAGGGGATCGCCGCCGGGGCGAACGCCTTCAGCGCCAGGTGCAGCATGACGATCGAGTCCTTGCCGCCGGAGAAGAGGATCACCGGCCGCTCGAACTCGCCCGCGACCTCGCGGAAGATGTGCACGGCCTCCGACTCGAGCGCGTCGAGGTGGCTGAGGGCGTACGGGCTGTCGGTCTCCTCGGAGACGTTCGAGGCTACGGTCGTCATGCGGCGAGTCCCCTCTCGGTGAGCAGTGCGCGCAGCGCCGTGGCGGACTCCTGCACGGTCTGGTGCTGCGACTCGATGCGCAGGTCGGGCGACTCGGGCACCTCGTACGGGTCGTCGACCCCGGTGAGGCCCGAGAGCTCTCCGGCGGCCTGCTTCGCGTACAGGCCCTTGACGTCGCGCACGGAGCAGACGTCGAGCGGCGTGGCGATGTGCACCTCGAGGTAGGCGGTGCCGGCGCCCTGATGGCGGGTGCGGACGGCCTCGCGGCTGTCCGCGTACGGGGCGATGACCGGGACGAGCGCCAGCACGCCGTTGCGGGCGAGGAGTTCGGCCAGAAAGCCGATGCGCTGCACGTTGGTGTGCCGGTCCGCGCGGCTGAAGCCGAGCCCCGCGGAGAGGAACTCGCGGATCTCGTCGCCGTCGAGCACCTCGACCCTGCGGCCCTCGGCGCGCAGCGTCGCGGCCAGTTCGTTGGCGATCGTGGTCTTGCCGGCGCTCGGCAGACCCGTGAGCCAGATGGTGGCTCCGGTCACTTGCTTCTCCAAAGTCCGTGGTGACGTCGTCATCAGCCGTGCAGTCCGCACTCGGTCTTGGCCCGGCCCGCCCAGCGTCCGGCGCGGGCGTCCTCGCCCTCCAGGAGGCGGCGGGTGCAGGGGGCGCAGCCCACCGATCCGTAGCCGTCCATGAGGAGCGGGTTGGTCAGGACGCCGTGCTCGGTGACGTACGCGTCGACGTCGTCCTGGGTCCAGCGGGCGATGGGGGAGACCTTCACCTTGCGGCGCTTGGCGTCCCAGCCGACGACCGGGGTGTCCGCCCGGGTCGGGGACTCGTCGCGGCGCAGTCCGGTCGCCCAGGCCGCGTAGCCGGTCAGGCCCTCCTGGAGCGGTGTGACCTTGCGCATCGCGCAGCACAGGTCGGGGTCGCGGTCGTGCAGCTTCGGGCCGAACTCGGCGTCCTGCTCGGCCACGGTCTGCCGCGGGGTGAGCGTGATGACGTTGACGTCCATCACGGCCTCGACGGCGTCACGGGTGCCGATGGTCTCCTCGAAGTGGTAGCCCGTGTCGAGGAAGACGACGTCGACGCCGGGCATCGCGCGCGAGGCGAGGTGGGCGACGACCGCGTCCTCCATGGACGAGGTCACACAGAACTTCGAGCCGAAGACCGTCGTCGCCCACCGGAGGATCTCCAGCGGGGAGGCGTCCTCCAGCTCGCGCCCGGCCCGCTCGGCGAGCGCCTGGAGCTCGGCGTCGGTCGTGTCCTCGGAGTAGGTGTACGAAGAGGTCTGCGCAGTCTGAGCGGTCGTCATATCCGGTCCCCTCCACTGTCGTTGTCGCCGTCGTGGCGCTGGAGTCCGCGGGCGAGGAGCCCGAGGAACTTCAGCTGGAATGCGCGGTTGCACGCCGCGCATTCCCAGGCGCCGTGTCCGTCCGCGTGCGGCCGCAGGTCCTCGTCGCCGCAGTACGGGCAGAAGAAGGGCGCGGCCCGCCCGCTCACGAGAGGGCCTCGGCGGAGGCGCGGGCCGCCCAGGTCGCGAAGCGCTCGCCGTCCTCGCGCTCCGCCTGGAAGTTCGTGAGCACCCGCTCGATGTAGTCGGGCAGTTCGGCCGAGGTGACCTTGAGGCCGCGCACCTTGCGGCCGAACCCGGCGTCGAGGCCGAGCGCGCCGCCGAGGTGCACCTGGTAGCCCTCGACCTGCTCGCCGTTCTTGTCCAGCATCAGCTGGCCCTTGAGGCCGATGTCCGCCACCTGGATGCGGGCGCAGGCGTTCGGGCAGCCGTTGAGGTTGATGGTGAGCGGTTCGTCGAACTCCGGCAGGCGGCGCTCCAGTTCGTCGATGAGCAGCGAGCCGCGGCCCTTGGTCTCGACGATCGCCAGCTTGCAGAACTCGATGCCGGTGCAGGCCATGGTGCCGCGCCGGAACGGCGACGGCCTGACCTGGAAGTCCAGCGCCTCGAGGCCCGCGACGAGCGGTTCGACCTGGTCCTCGGCGACGTCGAGGATGATCATCTTCTGCTCGACGGTGGTGCGCAGCCGGTCCGAGCCGTGCGCGCCGGCCAGCTCGGCGATCTTGGTGAGCGTGGTGCCGTCCACCCGGCCGACCCGCGGGGCGAAGCCGACGTAGAAGCGGCCGTCCTGCTGCCGGTGGACGCCGATGTGGTCGCGCCACTTCTGCGAGGGCTCGGCGGGCGCCGGACCGTCGACCAGCGGGCGCCCGAGGTACTCGTCCTCCAGGACCTGGCGGAACTTCTCCGGGCCCCAGTCGGCCATCAGGAACTTCAGGCGGGCGCGGTTGCGCAGGCGCCGGTAGCCGTAGTCGCGGAAGATGCCGACCACGCCGGCCCAGACGTCGGCGACCTCGTCGAGCGGCACCCAGGCGCCGAGCCGCTCCGCGAACCGCGGGTTCGTGGACAGGCCGCCACCCACCCACAGGTCGAAGCCGGGCCCGTGCTCGGGGTGCTCGACGCCGACGAACGCCACGTCGTTGATCTCGTGCACCACGTCCTGGACGGGGGAGCCGGAGATCGCGGTCTTGAACTTGCGCGGCAGGTTGGAGAATTCCTTGTTGCCGATGTAGCGGTCGTGGATCTCGTCCACGGCCGGCGTGCCGTCGATGATCTCGTCGGCGGCGATCCCGGCGACCGGGGAGCCGATGATCACGCGGGGGCAGTCGCCGCACGCCTCGGTCGTGGACAGGCCCACGGCCTCCAGCTTCTCCCAGATCGCGGGCACGTCCTCGATCCGGATCCAGTGCAGCTGGATGTTCTGCCGGTCGGTGATGTCGGCGGTGCCGCGCGCGTACTGCTCGGAGATCTCGCCGATGACGCGCAGCTGCGCGACGGTGAGCCGGCCGCCGTCCACGCGCACGCGCAGCATGAAGTACTTGTCGTCCAGCTCCTCCGGTTCGAGCACGGCCGTCTTGCCGCCGTCGATCCCGGGCTTGCGCTGGGTGTACAGGCCCCACCAGCGCATCCGGCCGCGCAGGTCGTTGGGGTCGATGGAGTCGAAGCCGCGCTTCGAGTAGATCGTCTCAATGCGTGTCCGCACATTGAGACCGTCGTCGTCCTTCTTGAACTGCTCGTTGCCGTTGAGCGGAGTGTGGTGGCCCACGGCCCACTGGCCCTCGCCGCGGTGACGGCTCACCTTGCGGCGGGGCGCGGCGGTGCCGGGCTTTTCGGGGGTGGCAGCCATGGGTGTACGTCCTTCAAGGCAGGCTGAGGGCGGCTCTGAGCAGCACACTTCGCGATGCGGCGCGGCGGTGCGCAGGGGAATGTCAGATGACTCGGATGGAGCGGGAGACGCGGCGGTGCTGTGCGGTCAGCGCGCCGGACAGATGGCGCTGGACATGCGGCCGAAGTCGACGTGACGTCGACTCACCAAGGCGGTTCCAGCTGTAGACATGACGGAAGCGTGTCATGGGACTTTGGGCCCGGTCCACCATCGTCCACCATGCGGACGAGATTGTCTCGCATCGTGGAAGATGGTGGCGTCGGTCACAGGGTGGGCGGGTGATAGGTCGCGAAGGCCCGTATTGAGGACCCGGGCCGGGTGCGGCTCAGACCGCGGGGAACGCGCCGGGCCACGGCCCCGGCGTCACGACCTGCGGCTCCTCGGCCGTCTCGGTCCGGAAGAGCCGGAAGCCGCGCTTCTCGTAGTTCGCCATCGCGTGCTCGCCGTCGCGACTGCACGTGTGCACCCACACCCGCTTCGTCGGCGTCCGGCCCGGCCACCGCTCGGCCAGGTCCCAGGCCCGCGCGATCCCGTACGAGAGCAGGTGGCCGCCGATCCGGCGGCCACGGAAGGCCGGGATCAGGCCGAAGTACACGATCTCCACGGCGCCGTCGTCCTGCGCGTCCAGCTCCACGTACCCGGCCGGCGTACCCCGGTCGTACGCGACCCAGGTCTCCGCGCCGGGACGCGCGAGCTGCTCCTCCCACTGCGCGTACGACCAGCCGAGCCGGTCGATCCACTTGATGTCGCCGCCCACGGACGCGTACAGGAAGCGGTTGAACTCGGGGGAGGGGACCTCGGCGCGCACGACCCGCACCGCGTCGCCGGCGGGCTCCGCCGCGGGACGCAGATCGGCGGGTGAGCCCTGCTCGAGGTACCAGGTGGTGACGGTCTCGGTGCTGCTGTTCATGCCGCACATCGGATCACGCCGGACGGACCGGGGCCAAGGGCGGTCAGGTCCCGGCCCGCCCCGGCGCCCGGTCGGGGTGCCGGATGGTGTCCCAGGGCGTCCGGTTCCACGGGCTGCGGCGGTCGTCCGGGTCGAGCAGCGCCCGCAGATGCGCGTCGGCGACCTCCTGCGGGGCGGGCAGCGACGCCTCGGACGCCCGGCCGCTCAGCCCTTCGCGCCACACGGCCCGGCCGAGCAGGTAGTGCTCCGCGTACTCCTGCCACGAGTCGTACGTGCGGGCCAGCTGCGGCACCACGTTCTTCAGCAGGTTCCAGGCGTCGGCCTCGTCGAGCAGCCCGCAGCCGAAGCCCCGCCGGGTGAGGTCCGTGTACAGCGCCATGTCCCAGGCCAGCGGCTCGACCCCGAGCCGGGCGCGGGCCGCCGTCCGGTACCCGGAGCGGGCCAGCCCGCCGAGCCGGACGAGCAGCTCCTCCCGCGTCGCGATCTCCCACTGGTCCGCGAGCCAGTGCCGGGCGCTGGCGTCGTCGATCCGCGCGAACGGGTACAGCGTCGTGCGCGAGACGTCACGGTCCCGGCTCA
>NZ_WWIA01000310.1 GCF_009870065.1 Streptomyces sp. SID5785
GCCGGGGCCTGCGGTGCCTGCGGGGCCGCGGGCGCGGCCGGGGCCGCCGGCTCCTCGACCGAGACACCGAAGTCCGTGGCGATGCCCGCCAGCCCGTTCGCATAGCCCTGGCCGACCGCGCGGGCCTTCCAGGCGCCGTTGCGCAGGTAGACCTCCATGACCACCAGGGCCGTCTCCGCGCCCAGCTGCGGCGGGGTGAAGGTGGCGAGCACCGTGCCGTCGTCCGCGCTGCGGATCGTGGCCGTGGGCTCGATGCCCTGGAAGGTCTGCCCCGCCGCGTCCGGGCTCGCGGTGACGACGATCTTCTCGATGCCCGGCGGCACGGCGGCGGTGTCCACCGTGATCGAGTCCGGGCTCGTGCCCCCGCCCGACGTGTAGGTCACGCCGGGGCCCGCGGGCTGGTTGTAGAAGATGAAGTCGTCGTCCGAGCGCACCTTGCCGTCTGCGGTGAGCAGCAGGCCCGATACGTCGAGGCGCACCGGGGCCGTGACGTCCACCGCCACACGCTGCGCCGTGAGCGGGATGTTCGAGCCGGGGGTCATAGCTGTCATGACTGGGGTAACGAGCGGGTCCACTTTGCCGTTCCCTTACCGAAGAGTTTTTCTCGGGCATCCCAGCCACTCGGCCCACACCCCCGGCTCACACCCCGACCCGGCCCGACCCTGCCCGACCCGGCCCGGCCCGGCCCGGGCTACGCCGCCCAGGGCCAGTCCGCGTCCCGGCCGGCCTCGAGCAGGGACACCATCCGGAACGCGGCGTCGGTCAGCCCGCCGAACGTGTGCCGCTGCGGCCCGGACGGAGCGTGCCCGGCCCGGTACCCGGCGAGGTTCCACGTGTAGACCGGGACCCGCGCCGGCAGCGACGCGGCGGGGTCGCCGTGACGGCTGTACGCGGCCTGCTCGTCGGTGACGATCAGCACGCGGTCGTGGCCCCGGTAGTGCCGGCGCACGGCCTCGGTGGTGTTCGTCCCGCCGAGGTTCCCGAACCGCTCCAGGATCTTCAGGACGGACTCGCCCCGCCGGTACGTCACGGGCGCGCTGCCCGTGCCGAACTGGACCAGGTCCGCGTCGGCGGCGCGCAGCGCGAGCGCCGCGCCGAAGACCGCGGCCGCGTCCGCCCGGTTGAGCTGCGAGCGGTCGGACAGCCGGCCCCACATCGAGCCGGAGCGGTCCACCAGGATGAGCGTCCGGCCGCTCAGCGCGGGCACGTTGGCCAGCGAGTGGCCGAGCGCCTGCTCCAGCGGATACGCCCAGCGCAGCGACGGTGCGTGCTGGTAGGCGGCGAGGTAGCGGAACGGGAACTGCCGCGAGCGCGCCACCTCGGCGGGATCACCGATCCGGGCGGCGACGCGGGCCGCGACCTCGTCGGACACCCCGGCCTCGTCGAAGTTCCGCAGGTTGCGCACGAGCGCCATCGTGCCCATGGACGGGATCACCGCTTCCCACGCGGCCCGGTCCATCGGGCCCTGCAGCCAGCCGGCCAGCGCCTCCCACGTCATGCCCGCCGCGGCCAGCCGCTCGGCGCCGTCGGGCGCGAGCAGCACGGCGCGCCGCTCGGCGACGGGCAGCGCCATCAGCGCGCGGTGCGCGACCAGCACGCCGATCGAGGCCGGGGGCTCGGCCGTGTCCGGGCGGTGCCTGCGGTCGAGCGCGTACGTGAAGAGCGCGCCCTGCTCCGGGCGACCGGGGTCGGGCGCCGGGTGCACCAGGTTCAGGACGTCGCCGAAGCGGTAGCCCTTGGACGCGGTGTCGTACTTCAGGAGCGAGGCACCGTGGTACAGGCGGCGCACGGCGTCGGCCACGCCGCGCTTGACGGGCTTGGGCAGGGCCCGGCCGTACGTCCGGGTCCAGTAGCCGAGCAGCTCGCCGGGCTCGTCGGGGCGGCGCAGCACCGAGGCGACGACCTGCCGGTTCGAGGGGCCGCCGGTCGCGCCCGCGGCGAGCCGCGCCTGCACGTACTCGGCGGCGCCGACCAGGGACGCGGTGCGCATGCCGCCCTCGCCGCGCAGCCAGCCGAGCAGACCCGCGGTCCACTCCGGGTCGCTGACGGCGAGCCGGCGCACGAGCGCCGTGAAGCGGTCGTCGCGGGCGGCGCCGTCCTCGTAGGAGGTCTGCTGCGACACGAAGTTCCCGACCGCCAGGAGGAAGAGTTCGGAGCGCTCGTCGCGCTCGGCGCCCCGGCCGCCCTCGTGGGTGCGCAGGACGCGGCCCGTGGTGCGCACCGGGGAGCGGAGCGCGGGCGGCGGGGACTTGCGGTTGAAACGCGCCATGAGAATTCCCCCGAATTCCGTGCATGAGAATGCGTGAAAGAAGACGAAGGAGGCGCGGCGGAAGGAGTGTGCCCGAGATCAGAGGTCGGCGACGGAACAATTCCGGTGCTCTGCGCGATTGAGCTACTGCGGCCGTGAGACCGCGCGACGGGATTCGAACCCGTAACCGCCGGATCAAGGAAGTAACCGTTGCCTGCGCACCGGGCACACACCATCCGCTGCGCCTCCCGAGATCCATTCGGCCGCGGTGATTGCTTCTGAAGAGGAAGGAACCGTGGCCTTCGCACCGGGAGGTGCGGCGTGAGAAGAACTCTAGGACGGTGGGTGACCGGCCGCGAGGGAATTTAATGCGGTGCGGTGGGCCTCAGCGCTGCCGCTTCCAGGGGCCGCGGATCGCGAGCATGATGCCGGGCGTCTGGATGTTGGCGTACAGCGTGTGTCCGTCGGGCGAGAAGGTGACGCCGGTGAACTCGCTGTACTCCGGCTCCTCCTCGGTGCCGAGGTTGAGGTCGTTGCGCGCGATCGGGTAGGTGCGGCCGCGCTCGGTCGCGCCGAACAGGTGCTGGACGCCCTCGCCGTCCTCGGCGATGACGAGCCCGCCGTACGGGGAGACCGTGATGTTGTCCGGGCCGTCGAAGGCGCCGTCCCGGGACGGGTCGGGATTGACGCCGAGGAGCACCTTCAGCGTGAGGGTGCGGCGCCCCGGGTCGTAGAACCAGACCTGGCCGTCGTGCTGTTCGGGGCTCTCGTCGCGCGCGTACGAGGAGACGATGTAGGTGCCGCCGTCGCCCCACCACATGCCCTCGAGCTTGCGGGCGCGGGTGACCTCGCCGTCCTTGAACTGCTTGCGCGTGGAGACGCTCCTCGCGTCGCGGTCGGGCACGTCGACCCAGTCGACGCCGTACACGGTGCCGGTCCTCGTGGCCCGGGAGAGGTCGTCGACGAACCGGCCGCCGGAGTCGAAGCACCGGAACGCCTGGAGGACGCCCGCGTCGTCGGCGAGCGAGGCCAGCCTGCCGCGGCCGTGCTTGAAGCCGTGCGGCGGCACCCAGCGGTAGAGCAGCCCGTTGGGGCCCGAGGCGTCCTCGGTGAGGAAGGCGTGGCCGCGCCTGGGGTCGATGACGACGGCCTCGTGGGCGTACCGGCCGAACGCCTTGACCGGCTTCGGGGCGTGGTGGGCGCGGCGGTCGTAGGGGTCGACCTCGAAGACGTAGCCGTGGTCCTGGGTGAAGCCGTACGTGCCGGCCTTGTCCTCGGTCTCCTCGCAGGTCAGCCAGGTGCCCCACGGGGTGGAGCCGCCCGCGCAGTTGGTGGCGGTGCCCGCGATGCCGACCCACTCGGCGACCTCGCCGCCGCGGCGCACCTCGACGACGGTGCAGCCGCCGGCCGCCCCCGGGTCGTAGACGAGGCCCTCGGCGAGCGGGACCGGGTGCGGCCAGTCGGCGCGGGCGCCGGCCAGCTCGTGGTTGTTGACCAGGAGCGTGGTGCCGCGGGCGCCCTCGAAGGCGGCGGTGCCGTCGTGGTTGGAGGGCGTGAACTCGCCGGACTCCAGCCGGGTCTTCCCGCTGTACGTGATGACCTTGTACGAGAACCCGGCGGGCAGTGCGAGGATGCCCGCAGGGTCGTCCTTCAGGGGGCCGTAGCCGGGGCCGTGGTCGGGGCCGTGCCCGTGGCGGCCGGCCGGCTCGTCGGCGTCGGCGGTGTCGGTGGCCGCGAGGGCGCCCGGCGCGGTGGCGAGGGCGCCGACGGATCCGGCGAGGGCGACACCCGCGCCGGTGGCCGCGGAGCGTCGGGCGAAGTCCCTGCGTGTGAGCGACATGTGGCTGTCTCCTGCGACGTGACGGGAGCGGGGGGCGGTGACCCTGGTGCGGCCACACACTCCCGCGCCCGCGCGAACGACGGCTGAACTCCGCCCGACGCGCAGGCGCCCACTGCGCCGACTTCCGGAGAGCCGCGGCTCAGGCGCCGGACGCCGACCGCGCCTTGAACGCCGCCTTGCGGGCCTCCTTGGCGACCTTCTTGTCCGGGTGGAGCCGGCCCATCGCCTCGAGGACGTCCGCCGTGGCCGGGTGGTCGACGCGCCAGGCCGCGGAGAAGAACCCGCTGTGCTGTGCGGCGAGGCCCTCGACGAGCGCCTGCAGCTCCTCCGAGTTGCCCTCCAGGGACAGCTGCGCCGCGATCGTGTCGACGGTCAGCCAGAAGACCAGGTCCTGCGAGGGCGGCGGGACGTCGGCCGCGCCGTGCTCGGCGAGCCAGACCCGGGCCAGTCCGCCGAGCTCGGCGTCCTCGAGGACCTCGCGCAGCGCGGGCTCGGCCTCGGCCCCGACCAGGGACAGGGCCTGCTGGCAGCGCAGCCGGCGCAGTGGCGCGCCCTGGTCGCCGCCGCGGGCCGCCACCAGCAACTCGCGGGCCGCGGCGAGCGGTTCGCGCCGGGCGAGCCACAGCTCGATCTCGGCCTGGGCGGCGGTCTGCGGGAAGGCGGCGGTGCCGTCGAGCAGGACGTCGGCGCCCTTCTCGGCGAGGTCACCGACGGCCGGCGCCTCGACGCCGGCCTCGATCATCCGGGCGCGGATGCCGTAGAGGCCGAGCGGGGTGAGCCGGACCATGCCGTACCGGGAGACGTCGGCGTCGGCGTCGGCGACCGGGTCGGCGGAGTCGGCCGGCTCGTCGGAGTCGAGGTCGGCCATGAGCGCCTCGTCCACCGGCTGGAACTCGACGAGGCCGACCGGGGCGAGCGTGCGGAACTGGTCGTCGAGGCGCATCATCGCGTCCGAGACCTGCTCGAGGACGTCGTCGGTGGGCTCGCCCATGTCGTCGGGGACGATCATCGAGGCGGCCAGCGCGGGCAGCGGCACCGGGCCGTCCCCGGCGCCGCCCTCGGTGACGGTGAGCAGGTAGAGGTTGCCGAGGACGCCGTCGAGGAACTCGGCCTCCGCCTCCGGGTCCCAGTCGAGCTGCGAGAAGTCGATCTCGCCGCCCTCCTCCATGGCGTCGACCAGGTCGTCGAGATCGGGCACGCTCGCGTCGGCGAGCACCGTCTCGAGCGCCCCGAGCCAGAGCGCGAGGACGTCGGCGGGTGCGCCGGAGGTGAGGGCACCGAGCTCCTCGCCGGCCGTCACGGTGCCGTCCTCCTCGTCGACGATCTCCACCAGGCCGGTGTCGACGGCCACCCGCCAGGCCTCGCTCGCGTCC
>NZ_WWIA01000311.1 GCF_009870065.1 Streptomyces sp. SID5785
AGGGGCGCGGGGAACTGCGCGAGCAGCCACGACGCAAGCCGCAGCGGCACGACGGCCGTGCCGAGGAGACCGTCGCGGGTCACGAGGGACACCGGCCCACCCTCGGCCAGACCTCCGGAGGTCAGAGGTTTCCGCGCTTCTCCTGCTCCCGCTCGATCGCCTCGAACAGCGCCTTGAAGTTGCCCTTGCCGAAGCCCATGGAGCCGTGCCGCTCGATCATCTCGAAGAAGACGGTCGGCTTGTCCTGGACCGGCTTGGTGAAGATCTGCAGCAGGTAGCCGTCCTCGTCGCGGTCGACGAGGATCTTCTGCTCGCGCAGCGTCTCGACGGGGACGCGGGTCTCGCCCGCCCACTCGCCGAGGGTGTCGTAGTACGAGTCGGGGGTGTCGAGGAACTGGACACCGGCGGCTCGCATGGCCCGCACCGAGGCGACGATGTCGTTCGTGGCGAGCGCGATGTGCTGGACCCCGGCGCCGCCGTAGAACTCCAGGTACTCGTCGATCTGGGACTTCTTCTTGGCGACGGCCGGCTCGTTGATCGGGAACTTGACCTTGAGGGTCCCGTCCGCGACGACCTTGGACATCAGCGCGCTGTACTCGGTCGCGATGTCGTCGCCCACGAACTCCTTCATGTTCGTGAAGCCCATGACCTTGTTGTAGAACGCGACCCACTCGTTCATCCGGCCGAGTTCGACGTTGCCGACGCAGTGGTCGATCGCCTGGAAGTAGCGCTTGGCGGGCGGCTCGACGATCGGGGCGGCGGCCTCGAACCCGGGCAGGTACGGGCCCTCGTAGCCGGAGCGCTCGACGAGGGTGTGGCGGGTCTTCCCGTACGTGGCGATGGCGGCGCGCACGACGGTGCCGTGCTCGTCCTTCGTCTCGTAGGGCTCGGTGAGGCCGCGGGCGCCGTGCTCGGTGGCGTACGCGTACGCCGCGCGGGCGTCCGGCACCTCGATGGCGAGGTCGACGACGCCGTCGCCGTGCGCCGCCACGTGCTCCTCGAGGAAGTGGCCCCAGTCGGTGGAGGCCTTGATGACGGAGGTGAACACGAAGCGGGCCGAGCCGTTGGTCAGGACGTACGAGGCGGTCTCGCGGCTGCCGTTCTCCGGTCCGGAGTAGGCGACCAGCGTCATGCCGAAGGCCGTCGCGTAGTAGTGCGCGGCCTGCTTGGCATTGCCCACGGCGAAGACGACCGCGTCCATGCCCTTCACCGGGAAGGGGTCGGCCTGCCGGGCGGTGTCGGGGGCACTTCCGGATGCGGAGTGTGTGGTCTGCGTCATACGGGGAGGCTCTCGCCGTTCTGCAAGGTGCGCAATAGTTTGCGTATTCGCTGGGCAATCTGACCAGTGCCGGGTCCGTTTCTGCGGGCTGCGTGTACAGGATGACCACCCCGGAGGGGCGTATGGCGATCGATCATCTGGACGGGCGGCTCATCGTGCTCCTGGCGCGTGAGCCGCGCATCGGCGTCCTGGAGATGTCGCGGCGGCTCGGCGTCGCCCGCGGCACGGTGCAGGCCCGGCTCGACCGCCTTCAGTCGAATGGAGTCATCCGCGGGTTCGGCCCCCAGGTCGACCCGGCGGCCCTCGGGTACCCGGTCACGGCGTTCGCCACGCTGCAGATCAGACAGGGGCAAGGGCCCGATGTCAGAGCCCATTTGGCGACCGTGCCCGAGGTCCTGGAGCTGCACACGACGACCGGCACGGGCGACATGATGTGCCGGCTCGTGGCCCGCTCCAACGCGGATCTCCAACGTGTGATCGACCGGGTCGTCGGTTTTGATGGCATCGTCCGGGCTTCCACGGCGATCGTCATGGAAAATCCCGTTCCGCTGCGGATCATCCCGCTGGTGGAGCAGGCGTCGGGAGATTCCTGACGGCTTTACGAGCACGGCCCGGCGGTGAGGCGCGATGGACTTCCGGGACTGCTCCCGGCACTGCTTCGGGGAGTGCCGATGAACTTCTGGGACTACCTGGTCAACCGGCACCAGCAGCTGCTCGCCGACGCGGGCCAGCACGCCAGCGCCGTCTTCCAGTGCATGCTCGTGGCCACCGTGATCGGCGTCCTCATCGGCGTCTTCACGTACCGCAGCGAATGGGCCGGGAACCTGGCGACGACCGCCACCTCCACGATCCTGACGATCCCCTCGCTGGCCATGATCGGTCTGCTCATCCCGATCGTCGGCCTCGGCGTCGCCCCGACCGTCATCTCGCTGACCCTGTACGGGCTGCTGCCGATCGTGCGCAACGCGATCGTGGGCCTGCGCGGCGTCGACCCCTCGCTGATCGACGCGGCGAAGGGCATCGGGATGTCGCGGGTCGCCCGGCTCGTCCGCGTCGAGCTGCCGCTGGCCTGGCCGCCGATCCTCACCGGCATCCGGGTCTCGACCCAGATGCTGATGGGCATCGCCGCGATCGCCGCCTACGCCTCGGGCCCCGGGCTCGGCAACGAGATCTTCCGCGGGATCGCCTCGCTGGGCAGCGCCAACGCACTCAACCAGGTCCTCGCCGGCACCCTCGGCATCATCGTCCTCGCCCTGCTCTTCGACGCCGCGTACGTCCTCATCGGACGGCTGACCATCCCGAGGGGGATCCGTGTCTGACACCGCTGTACCGACCGCGCCCGAGCCGGGACCCGTACCCGTGGACCAGCGCACCACCGGCGCGACGATCGAGCTGGAGAACCTGACCAAGCGCTACCCGGGGTCCCCCGAGCCGGCCGTGGACAGCGTCAACATGGAGATCAAGGCGGGCGAGCTGATCATCTTCGTGGGGCCGTCCGGCTGCGGCAAGTCCACGACCCTGAAGATGATCAACCGGCTGATCGAGCCCACCGGCGGCCGCATCCGGATCGGCGGCGAGGACGTCACTGACATGGACCCGGTGAAGCTGCGCCGCAAGGTCGGCTACGCGATCCAGTCGTCCGGCCTGTTCCCGCACATGACCGTCGCCCAGAACATCGCGCTCGTGCCGAAGATGGTCGGCTGGTCCAAGTCGAAGATCAAGTCCCGGGTCGAGGAGATGCTGGACCTCGTCGGGCTCGACCCCGGCGAGTTCCACGGCCGCTACCCGCGCCAACTCTCCGGCGGCCAGCAGCAGCGCGTCGGCGTGGCCCGCGCGCTCGCCGCCGACCCGCCGGTGCTGCTCATGGACGAGCCGTTCGGCGCCGTCGACCCGATCACCCGCGACCACCTCCAGGACGAGCTGATCCGGCTCCAGCACGAGCTGCACAAGACGATCGTCTTCGTCACGCACGACTTCGACGAGGCCATCAAGCTCGGCGACCGGATCGCGGTGCTGCGCGAGAAGTCGCACATCGCCCAGTTCGACACCCCCGAGGCGATCCTCACCAACCCGGCCGACGACTTCGTCTCCGGGTTCGTCGGGGCCGGCGCCGCACTCAAGCGCCTCAACCTCACCCGCGTCCGCGACGTCGAGGTCACCA
>NZ_WWIA01000030.1 GCF_009870065.1 Streptomyces sp. SID5785
GGGGACGGCGCCCTGACCGGCGGCATGGCCTGGGAGGCGCTGAACAACATCGCGGCCGCCAAGGACCGCCCGCTCGTCATCGTCGTCAACGACAACGAGCGCTCCTACGCGCCCACCATCGGCGGCCTCGCCAACCACCTGGCCACCCTGCGCACCACGAACGGCTACGAGCGCTTCCTGGCCCGCGGCAAGGACCTCCTGGAGCGCACCCCGGTCGTCGGCCGCCCGCTCTACGAGACCCTGCACGGCGCCAAGAAGGGCCTCAAGGACTTCATCTCGCCGCAGGGCATGTTCGAGGACCTCGGCCTCAAGTACGTCGGCCCCATCGACGGCCACGACATCGAGGCCCTGGAGTCCGCGCTGAACCGCGCCAAGCGCTTCGGCGGCCCCGTGATCGTGCACTGCCTCACCGAGAAGGGTCGCGGCTACACCCCGGCCCTCCAGGACGAGGCCGACCGCTTCCACGGCATCGGCCCCATCCACCCCGACACCGGCCTGCCGATCAAGGCCTCCGGCGCCGACTGGACCTCCGTGTTCGGCGACGAGATGGTCCAGCTCGGCAAGGAGCGCGAGGACATCGTCGCGATCACCGCCGCGATGCTCCAGCCGGTCGGCCTGAAGAAGTTCGCCGACGCGTTCCCCGACCGGGTCTACGACGTCGGCATCGCCGAGCAGCACGGCGCCACCTCGGCGGCCGGCCTCGCCGCGGGCGGCCTGCACCCGGTCTTCGCCGTCTACGCGACGTTCCTCAACCGCGCCTTCGACCAGCTCCTCATGGACGTGGCCCTGCACAAGTGCGGCGTCACCTTCGTCCTGGACCGAGCCGGCATCACCGGCACCGACGGCGCCTCGCACAACGGCATGTGGGACATGTCGATCCTCCAGGTCGTCCCCGGCATCCGGATCGCCGCGCCGCGCGACGCCGACCAGGTCCGCGCCCAGCTGCGCGAGGCCGTCCAGGTCGACGACGCGCCGACCGTCGTGCGCTACTCCAAGGGCGCCGTCGGCCCCGCCGTCGAGGCCGTCGGCACGGTCGGCGGCATGGACGTCCTGCGCGAGCCCGGCAGCGACCGGCCCGACGTCCTCCTCGTCTCCGTCGGCGCGCTCGCCCCGATGTGCCTCGAGATCGCCGGTCTGCTCGACAAGCAGGGCATCACCACGACCGTCGTCGACCCCCGCTGGGTCAAGCCGGTCGACGAGGCACTCGCCCCGCTGGCCGAGCGCCACCGCGTCGTCGTCACCGTCGAGGACAACTCGCGCGCCGGCGGCGTCGGCTCCGCGATCGCCCAGGCCCTGCGCGACGCCGGCGTCGACGTCCCGCTGCGCGACTTCGGCATCCCGCCGCGCTTCCTCGACCACGCCTCCCGCAAGGAGATCATGGCCGAGATCGGTCTGACCGCCCCGGACATCGCACGCCAGGTCACCGGCCTCGTCGCCAAGCTCGACGGCCGCTACGAGCGCGAGACGGCCCCCGCCGTGGAGCCCGCCCGGGACTGACTCGCACGCACCGCCACCGGGCCGGCCGGACCCCTCCAGGGGGCTCCGACCGGCCCGATCGTGTGAATGCCCCGCACCTCGGCGCGCGCCCCGGCCCGGATGCCCCAATCATGGGCGTACGGCCATGGGTACGGAGGTACGCCGATGAGCGTCGACCACCAGTCGCGCGGGAACGGGAACAGGTCCCTGTTCCGGACCAAGTCGGTCGAGCAGTCAATCCGGGACACCGAGGAGCCCGAGCACGCCCTGCGCAAGTCCCTCTCCGCGTGGGACCTCACCGTGTTCGGCGTCGGCGTCGTCATCGGCACCGGCATCTTCGTGCTCACCGGCAAGGTGGCGAAGGAGAACGCGGGACCGGCCACCGCGCTGGCCTTCGTCGCCGCGGGCATCGTCTGCGCCCTCGCCGCCCTGTGCTACGCGGAGTTCGCCTCCACCGTCCCGGTCGCCGGATCGGCGTACACGTTCGCGTACGCGTCGATCGGCGAACTGCCGGCCTGGATCATCGGCTGGGACCTCGTCCTGGAGTTCGCCCTCGGCACCGCGGTCGTCGCGGTCGGCTGGTCCGGGTACGTGCGCTCGCTGATGGACAACATCGGCTGGCACCTACCGGCCTCGCTGGAAGGGCCCGACGTACCGGGCGGCACCTTCGACATCCTCGCCTTCATCCTCGTCCTGGTGCTCACCGCGGTCCTCGTCCTCGGCATGAAGCTCTCCGCGCGCGTCACCAGCGTGGTCGTCGCCATCAAGGTGACCGTCGTGATGATCGTGATCGTCGCCGGTCTTTTCTTCGTCGTCGGTGACAACTACAAGCCGTTCATCCCGAAGGCGGTCACCCCGGAGGGCGGCGGCGGCTGGGAGACGGCGCCCCTGGTCCAGCTGATGTTCGGCTACCAGGCCACCAACTTCGGCCTCATGGGCATCTTCACCGCCGCCTCCATCGTCTTCTTCGCCTTCATCGGCTTCGACGTGGTCGCCACCGCCGCCGAGGAGACCAAGCTGCCGCAGCGCGACATGCCCCGCGGCATCCTCGGCTCGCTGCTCATCTGCACGATCCTCTACGTGGCCGTCGCCCTGGTCGTCACCGGCATGCAGAAGTACACGGAGCTGTCGGTGACCGCCCCGCTCGCCGACGCGTTCAAGGCCGTCGGGCATCCCTTCTACGCGGGCGTCATCAGTTTCGGCGCCGCCGTCGGCCTCACCACGGTCTGTCTGATCCTGCTGCTCGGACAGACCCGCGTGTTCTTCGCGATGAGCCGGGACGGGCTGCTGCCCACGTTCTTCTCCAAGACCCACCCGAAGTTCAGGACCCCGTACCGGCCGACGATCCTGCTCGGCGCGATCATCGCCGTCGTGGCCGGCTTCACCAGCATCAACGAGCTCGCGACCCTGGTGAACATCGGCACCCTGTTCGCGTTCGTGGTCGTCGCCGTGGGCGTGATCGTGCTCCGCCGCTCCCGCCCCGACCTGCCCCGGGCCTTCCGCACCCCGTGGGTCCCGGTCCTGCCGGTGATCTCGATCGCCGCGTCGCTGTGGCTGATGCTCAACCTGCCGGGCGAGACCTGGCTGCGCTTCGGCATCTGGATGGTGATCGGCATGGTCGTGTACTTCCTCTACGGCCGCCACCACAGCCGCCTCGGCCGCGAGGCCCTGGGCCGCACCGGACGCTCCTAGGAGGCGTCCCGTACGGCGCGCGGGCCCACACACCGCGCGCCGTGCCGGGTCACCCGCTCCCGCAGCTCCCGGTCGGCCGTGACCACCACGCACGGTCCCCGGCCCGCCTCGGCGGCCGCCCGCGCGAGCTCCACGATCAGATCGTCGCCGCTGCCCGGCGCCGACTCCACCCGCACCCCGGGCACCGGCGCCACGCCCCGCGCGGCGCCCTCCACGACGAGCACGAGGTCCAGCGGCCCCGGCAGCCCCGGGAACCCCTCCTGCGCGTGCGCGGCGAGCCGGTCCCGCAGCCGCTCGGCCGCCCCGCGCCGGTCCCGCCACCAGCCGTCGGGCACCGACCCGACGACATTGGCCCCGTCCACCACCACGGTGGTCGTCCCCGTCATCCCCGCCCGCCCTTCCGCCAACGGTCCGTCACCCGGCCGAAGGCGGCCACGACCCGGTCGGTGCGCCCCGCGTCGGTCCGGATGCGGTTGCTGAGCTCCACGTGCAGGAACGGTACGCGCTGCCGGGAGGCCGCGCGGCCCTGGACGTTGGAGCGGCCCTCCAGCGGACAGGAGCGGGCCCAGGCTCGGCACACCGCGAACCCGTCGTCGCGCAGGGCGTCGGCGAGGTCGCGGCCCTCGCCGCGGGCGACTGAGCCGCGTCCCGTCGAGGCGACGACGTCGTGACGGGCGGACGCGTCGGCGAAGCCGTGCACCTGCACGGCGGGAAGCGAACGCCTGACGAGCTCGTCCGCGACGGCGTCGAACACGGTGTCTCTGCGGTGGGCCACGTCCGACGCGTTCCCCCTGCCTGCTTTGCGATGCGCGCCTGCAATCAACAGAATGCCGCCCGGCGTGCCGCGCAGGACGCCGACGCCGACCCGCTCCGTATGGCGGTCGGCGACGGGATGGGGAACCTGGACCATCCAGCGTCGCCGCTCGGGCGTGCCGTCGTCGGCGACGTACACGCGGCCCCAGCCGCGCGGGGCGGGGCCCTCGTCGGACCGATCGGCGATCTCCGTGTAGCGCCTTCCGTCCGCCTCGTCGACGACCGTGCCGAGGGTGAAATCCACGTCGGACAGTGCCTGTTCAGCCTGCTCGCGGTGCCCTTCGACAAGCAGTCCGACGGCGCGGGCCACCGTCGCACGGTCGTCGGACGAGGGGGACCGGTAACCCGAGTCCGGGTCGAAGGGTGCGGTGTACCGCGCCACGCGCGCCAGCAGGTCGACCCTCTCCCGGCCGTCGGACCGCGCGGCGTCCGCGTGGCCCCCGCTATCGTCGCGGCCGGGGGTGAATGCGGTGAACATCACGCCGACGGAGACGACAACGACGAGGATTATTGCAATTGTTACCGTCTTTGTCCGGTTGCCCGTCATAGTTGTATAAAGATAGCCCGGTGATCAGACGCCCCATCCTCACCTCCCGTCGCGGCCGGTTCGGCATATCCGGCGCGGCCCTCGTCGTTCTCGCCGCGGGCGCCGCGGCCTGCGGACCGTTCGGCTCGGACGACGGCAAGCCTGCTGCCGCGGAAGGCCGTTCGTTCACCGTCGCTGCGGCCGGTGACATCCTCATCCACCCGGAGCTGACCGAACAGGCCGCCAAGGACGCGAAGACGACCGGCAACGGTGAGGCGGGGCTCGACTTCGACCCGATCATGGCCGGGATGAAGCCGGTGATCAGCAGAGCCGACCTGGCCATATGTCACTTCGAGCCGGTGGCGTCGGCGAGCCCGAAGGGTCCCTTCGAGAGCTTCCCCGCCTTCATCGTGCCGCCGCAGATCACCACGACGATCAAGAGCATCGGCTACGACACCTGCTCGACGGCCTCGAACCACAGCCTCGACCACGGGGCGACCGGCGTGACCAACACGCTGAACGCCCTGGACAAGGCAGGCGTCAAGCACACGGGTTCGGCGCGCAGCGCGGCCGAGGCGTCGAAGCCGAACATCATCGACGTCAAGGGCGTCAAGGTGGCCCAGCTGTCCTTCGCGGGCGGCTTCAACGGCCACGAGATCCCCGAGAAGAAGCCGTGGCTCGTCAACCAGACCTCGCTCCGGTCGATCAAGGCGGCCGAGCGGCGCGCCCGCACGGCCGGCGCCGACGTCGTCATCCTCAGCATCCACTGGGGGCGCGAGCACCAGCCGACGCCCAACGCGAACCAGCTGCGGCTGGCCCGCAGCATCGCCGAGGAGACCGGAATCGACCTGGTCATCGGCCACCACGCACATGTCGTCCAGCCGATGGAGAAGATCGACGGCACCTGGATCGCGTACGGGCTCGGCAATCAGATCGCGCGGCACGAGGTGCCCAGCGGGCTGTCCGAGGAGGGCGTCACCGGCTGGTTCGAATTCACCGAGCATGGCGGCGAGTGGGACGTGCAGGCCAAGTACGTGCCGACGTTCATCGAGATCCCGCCGGACCCGGACGAGACCGGCGCGGTGCCCGAGGGGTCGGTCGAGGACCATCGGCTGGTGGACGTGGCCGCGGCGCTGCGCGACGGCGACAAGCTCAGCGCCCAGCAGCGGGCCCGCTACCGGCTGGCGTTCGAGCGCACCGAGGGCACCCTGCTCAACCGCGGGGCCGGGCAGGACGGCCTGAAGCCGCTGCATCCGCTGCCCTGACCCGAGCGCACGGCCCGAACGCCACGGATCACGAAGATGTGGCTCAAACCGTGCTCTGCATCACATTGCCCCGTACACGTACAACCATCCGGTCTCGGCCACGGTCGGACGGTACTGGATCGCACGTGTGTGCCTAGTGCGGATCCCTGTGCGACTCACCCGGGGGGCGGGTCGCACGGAGCCCGGCACACCCGACATGCACGAGAGGAGCCCCCCGTTGGCCGCTTCCCAGGTGAAGCGACGGCACAAGGTCCGCAGACGGGCCGACATGTCCCTGCTCGGCGGCATCAGGCCGCCCATCGCACTCCTGTCGGTCCTGCTGCTCGCCCTGGCCGGAATCACCGCCCTGACCATGGGGCGCTCCGGTGACGGACCCGTGCCCAAGGCGGTGCTCCAATCGCAGCAGCACTTCGCGGAGGACGGCGCCGTCGCCCTGCGCGCCTCGCTCGACGAGTCGATCACCGACCTGAACCGGACGGCGAGCCTGTTCAGCGCCGGCCGCCCGGTGAGCGCCGACACCGTCCTCGACAAGGTCGGCAACGTCTACCAGAAGTGGCGCGGCTCGGCCGTCCTGGAGATCACGTCGGGGAAGCTGCTCGCCGCGCGCGGCGAGAGCGTTCCCGTCACCGCGATCGACCGCTCCGAGCTCGCCCGCGAGGACGGCCTGCGGCCCCGGCTGATCCGTCTGGACAACGGCGAGACCCGACTGCTCACCCTCGCGCTTCTCTCGTGGGAGGGGCGTCCGCAGGAGCTCCTCGTCACCACGAGCAGCCTCAAGTTCCCCGGCGTCAGCCTCGGCAAGTTCCGTGCCATCGCGGTCGTCGACGCGAAGGGCACCGTCCTGAGCAGCGACGGCATCCTCGCCCCCGAGCAGATCCTCTCGGACACGGTGAAGGAGGCGTCCGCCGCCTCCCGCGAGCAGCTCGACGACTTCGCGAAGGCCGCCGCGCGCAAGGCGTCCCGCGATCCGTCGACCACCAAGGAGCCCGGCTCCGGCGGCTATCTCGGCGTCAGCGGCTCCCTGCTCGGCGACACCGTCCAGGGCGACCGCGCGCTCGCCGGCTACGCCTCGCTCACCGGTTCCCAGCCCGGCGAGTTCACCCCGGCCAGCGAGCTCGGGCTCAACGTGGTCACGCTCGTCCACATCACGGACGAGGGCGTACACGTCGCGTCGCTCGCCTTCGGCCTGCTCGCTGCGGGAGCCCTGCTCCTCATCGGCGGCCTCACGGTCGCCCTGCTCCTGGGCACCGTGCAGCGCCCCATCGTGCGGCTGTTCCTCGAGAGCCGCCGGCTCACCCGCGGGGACCTCACCCGCCCCGTGACCGTGCCCCGCTTCGGCGAGGGCGCCCGCATCGGCACCTCGCTCGAGCGGCTGCGCCGCCAGCTGCTCGGCCAGGACGACGATGTGCCTGCGGCCCGGGGCCGCTTCGGTGCGCGCTCCCTCGTCGCGATCAGCGGAGCGCTGCTGCTCGTGTGGTGCATCCCCCTGGTCCTCTTCGTGAACCGGGCGGGCGGAGACGTCACCGTCCCGCAGCAGATGGTCAGCGACCAGCGCGAGCGCACCGACACTCTCGCCGACCGGCTCCGCCGCGCGCTCAACGAGGGCCACGCCGACCTCACCGCCGTCGGCACCCTCGTCGGCGACCGCACCGAGCCGGGACAGATCACCGAGGTGCTCGACCGCACCATGGCCGAGCACCCCCGCTACGACGCGCTGTACGTCCTCGACGAGAACGGCAAGGTCGTCGCCCGCTCCGGCGGTGACGTGCACAGCCCTTCCGGCAAGGGCCCGTCCGACAAACCCCTGCGCGTCCTCGACGACGCGGGCAAGAAGCCCGTGATCATCGGCACCGCCGAGATCCCGGGCCGCGACGGCGCCGCCGTCGTGGGCGAGTTCCGCGTCGACTTCCTGAACTCGCTGCTCAAGCGGCCAGGGCTCGGCACCGTGCGCGTCGTCGACAGCGACCGCAAGGTCATCGCGGGCAACTCCGGCTACCGGGAGTTCCAGAAGCTGCCCGGCCGCATCGACGAACTGGCCGACGCCACCAACCAGAAGGTCGGTATGGCCGCCAAGCCCAGCGGCGTCCTGTACCGCGACGGCGCCGCCGTCCAGCTCGCCGGAGCCGCCCCGTTCGCCGGAGGCGGTGCGGCCAAGGAGCTGAACTGGACCGTCGTGAGCTGGCAGCCCGCCTCCGGGCTGGCCATCCCCGCGTATCAGTACCAGAACCGCACCGTCCTCGCCGGGCTCCTCGGCATCACCGCGGCGGCCGCCTGCCTCGGCTGGCTGCACATCGTCGTGGTGCGCCCGCTGCGCGAACTCGCCCGCCAGGCCGAGGCCCTCGCGGGCGGCGACCGCAGGACCGTGCTGTACCCGCGCCACCACGACGAGGTCGGCGCCGTCGCGCGCAGCCTCGAACTCGTACGGCAGCAGCTCCAGGGACAACGGCATCAGCAGCGACGGCAGGGCGGCGCGCCGAGCGCCACCGCCGGAGCCGGAAGGAACCAGTAACCACCGTGCTCTTCCTCTACACCGTGCTCGTGGTGTGCGGAGCCGTCCTGCTGATCGCCGGAGTGATCGAACAGCGGCGGCACTACGTCAACCTCGACCACATCCCGACCCGCGTGCTCGTCAACGGCATCCGCGGCAAGTCCTCCATCACCAGGCTGTGCGCCGGCGCCCTGCGCGGCGGCGACCTCACCACGGTCGCCAAGACCACCGGCACCGCCGCCCGCTTCATCCACCCGGACGCCACCGAGGAGCCCGTCTACCGGAAGTTCGGCATCGCCAACGTCGTCGAGCAGATCGGCATCGTGCGCCGGGCCGCCGCCTACCACCCCGACGCGCTCGTCATCGAGTGCATGGCGGTCATGCCGGCGCTCCAGGAGATCAACCAGTCCAAGCTGATCCGCTCCACGATCGGCGTGCTCTGCAACGTCCGTGAGGACCACCTCGCCGAGATGGGCCCCACCCTCGACGACGTCGCCCGCTCCCTGTGCCGCTCCATGCCCGAGAACGGCATCTGCGTCACCGCCGAGGTCGACCGGTTCCACATCCTCCAGGAGGAGGCCGACGCACGGAACTGCGAGCTCGTCTACGCGGACCCGGAGATGGTCACGGACGAGGAGCTGCGCGGCTTCAGCTGGTTCACGTTCAAGGAGAACGTCGCCATCGCCCTCGTCGTCGCCGACCTCCTCGGCGTCGACCGGGCCACCGCGCTCCAGGGCATGTACGACGCCCCGCCGGACCCCGGTGTCCTCTCCGTCGAGCGGTACCTCACGCCGGACGACAAGAAGCTCCGCTTCGCGAACGTCTTCGCGGCCAACGACCCCGAGTCGACGCTGATGAACATCAACCAGCTGCTCGACCTCGGCGCCGTCCACCGGCCGCTCAGCGTGGTCATCAACTGCCGGCCCGACCGCGTCGAGCGCAACGGGCAGATGGGCGAGATCATCCCCGGCCTCGACCCCGAGCACGTCTTCGTCATCGGGCATCCCGCCAAGTCGGCCATCGACGCGATCCCGGCCGCCTACCGCGACCGCGCCGTCGACCTGGGCGGCGACCGGCGCGACCCCGAGGAGTTCATGGGACAGCTGCTGGGCCGGCTCGGCCCGGACTCCTCGCTCGTCGCCATCGGCAACATCCACGGCCAGGGCGAACACCTCCTGGAGTACCTCGCCGAGCTGCCCGCGGACGAGACGCCGGACCAGACGCAGGGCGGCACGGCACAAGCGACCCCGGCCGGCCCTGAGCACCCGGACCGGTCCGCCCTCGGGCCGCGCGAGCACGTCGAGACCGTCCAGCTGTACGCACCGCGCATCGACCCGTACCAGCAGTACTCGCCGGCGTACGAGGAGCGGTACACGTCGCCGCAGGCCGTCCCGGTCCAGCGCGACGCCCGCACCCCGTACCCGCAACCGCCGCGGCAGCAGCCGTTTCCGCACGTCACACCCCCGGCACGGGCCGCAGGACAGGACGCCCCGCGCGGCCTGTTCGAGCCCGTCGTACCGCCCACCCCGACCGCCGACGACTACGACCCGTGGCACGACCCCGCAGGAGAGCAGCACCGTTGATCCCCTCCGTCCTCACCCCCGAGATCGCCGCGGTGGGTATCGCCATCGGGCTGCTGTTCTCCCTGGTCTGCTACCTGACGACGAACCTGTCGCCCGGCGGCATGATCACCCCCGGCTGGCTGGCCCTGACCCTCGTCGAGGACCTGCAGCGCGCCGCGATGGTCGTCGGCGTCACCGTCCTCACCTACGCCGGCACCCTGCTGATGCAGAAGTACGTGATCCTCTACGGCAAGCGGCTCTTCGCCGCCGTCGTCCTGCTCGGCGTCACGCTCCAGGCCACCGTCATGATCGTGCTCTCCCTGGAGTTCCCGCTCATGTACGCGAACCAGACACTCGGCTTCATCGTCCCGGGCCTCATCGGCTACCAGCTGGTGCGCCAGCCCAAGGGGCCCACCCTGCTCGCGACCGGCTCCGTGACGCTCATGGCGTACGTCGTCCTGACCGCGGCCATCCTCCTCGGCTTCATGCCGTCCGCCTGACCGCCGACCCTTTTGACCGGAGCAGACTCCCATGCCTCCCAAGAAGAAGCGCCCCGTCCTGCACGCCGTCACCGTGCTCGCCCTGCTCGGCGCCAGCGGCTATCTCACCGTCGAGCTGAAGAAGGACGAGCAGGAGAAGGCGCCCGCGGTCCAGGCCGTCACCGACTCGCCGATGCTGGAGTCCAGCACCGGGCAGAAGGGTGGCAAGCAGACCTGGGAGCGCCTGAAGAACCCCGAGCGGTCCGTCCTGCGCGGCGAGAGCGGCCAGGTCCTCGCCATGTTCACCGACGGTGCCCGCACCGCCACCCTCAAGGGCCCCTCGCGTACCTTCACGGAGCCCGCCAGCACCAAGTCGCGGGTCGTGACCGAGGACTGGGTGCGGCTGATGCCCGAGACGTGGCGCAAGGGTTCCGAGAAGGAGAAGTGGTTCACGGACTGGTTCAAGGAGTTCTACGGCTCGGAGGAGGACGACCTTTTCGCGTACGCGTTCCAGTACGTCGAGGGCGCCCCGGTCAAGAAGGACGACGAGGGCATCGCGTACGCCGGTGACGCCAACTTCGGACCGATCAACCCGAACGGCTCAGAGGGCAACGACTTGCGGGACGAGCTCTCCGACTTCTACGACTACCTGGGCATCCCGTACACGTTCCGGGACGGCACCACCCAGACTCCCGAGTCGCGCCGGGCCCGCTCTGTCGACTGCTCCGGCTTCCAGCGCCTCATCTGGGGCTACCGGGCGCGCTACCCCCTGATGTCCTCGGACAAGTCGGGCGACGGCCTGCCCCGTACGGCCAACGGCATGGCCCGCTCCGAGGCGGGCACCGACATCATCCCGCTCAAGGGCGTCTCCGCCTCCGACCGGCCGACCTCGATCGATGTCCTGCAACCGGGTGACCTGGTCTTCTTCAAGCTGGACCAGCGCACAGGACAGCGCCTCGACCATGTCGGCATGTACATGGGCCACGACACCGACGGCCACATGATCTTCGTGTCCAGCCGTGAAGAGGTCAACGGCCCCACGATCGGCGACAAGGGCGGCACCTCCCGCCTCGACGGAAACGGCTACTACGCCAAGACGCTGCGCAGCGCCAAGCGCCTGTGAACCACCGGGGGCGGGCGCCGGTGGTGGTCCGCTCCCGCATATGGTGTTTGTGTGAACGGCGACTGGCTGATACGCGCGCGTGACGGCAGGCTCTGCTCCTACGGGTTCGCCCCCGGTGGTGACGCGGTCGTGCGGCGCACCGAGCTGAGCCCGGACGGGCCCTGGAGCGAGTCCGCGACGGTCGGCGGCGAGCAGCGGCTGCATCCGGTGCTCGGGCTGGCTCAGGGGCCCGGTGGTTACGTGCATCTCGCGTCCTGGCGGCCCACCGTTCCCGGTGAGTCGGGGCTCGTCCACTCCACGCACTTCCAGCCGCACCTGTCGGCCCTCGACTGGACCCCGATCGGCCACCCGAACAAGACCGGCGACCGCACGGGCCCGCCCGCCGTCGCCGTCGACGCGCAGGGCCGCGCCCATGTCTTCGTCCGCAACAAGGGCGGCGGCATCAGCATGCGAGCCCAGCGGGAGAAGGGCGGCTGGGCCCCCTGGCGGGACCTCGCCGGGACCGGGGTGCGCGGTGAACTCGCCGCGGTGGCCGACGAGTCCGGCCTCATCAGCGTCTACGCGGCCACGCCCGACGGCATCCTGCGCCGTCGTCAGCAGTCGGCCGGCACGGCGCTCGTGCCCGACGACAAGCCGCTGCCCGCGAACCCGCGCCCGGACACCCTGCGCGCCCTCGCCACCTCCGCCGAGCACACCACGCTCTTCTACACCGACGAGGACGGCGGCCTGTACGCGTGGCGCGGCGAGGCCGACCCCGTCCGGCTGATGAACGCGGCGGGGCCCGGACCGGTCGCCGCGATCCGCTGCCGTCTGGACGACGTGGACTGCACCCTGCTCGCCCAGCGCGCGGACAGCGGACGGGTCGCGTTCGCCGCGTACCCGACCGAGCTGGAGTCGGCCGGCGCCTGGTGGACCGAGTCGGGCCCCGCGCTGCCGCCGGACACGCAGATCGCCCTCGCGGAGGACGCGAACGGGCGGGTCGTCGCGGCCACGTACACCCCCGGAGCCCCGCCCCGGCTGGCCCTGACCCGCCGCAAGAACGAACCGGGCCTGGCCCTGGAGGCCTGGCGCCCGATCCCGTAGCCCCTGCCGGACGCAAGGCTGCGCCTTCCGGCGGCTGCGCCGCGTGGGCGCGATCTGTAGCCGGGTGGGCCGAGCGCGGAAAGGGGCGCGGGGCTGTGTCTTTCGGCGGCTGCGCCGCGTGGGCGCGATCGGGCGCGGGGTGGGCCGAGCGCGGAAAGGGGCGCGGGGCTGTGTCTTTCGGCGGCTGCGCCGCGTGGGCGCGATCGGGCGCCGGTTGGGCCGAGCGCAGAAAGGGGCGCGGGGAACTGCGTGATCAGCCACCACTGATCCGCAGTCGCCCGCGCCCCTCAGCCGACCCGACGGTCAGGCGCGACCCGCATCGGAACTACGCCGGCACGCTCGCGACCCCGGCCTCCAGGAACCGCTTCCCGGTGACCCGCTCGGAGACGCCCTCACGGTCCAGGTACGGGGTGATGCCACCCAGGTGGAAGGGCCAGCCCGCACCCGTGATCAGGCACAGGTCGATGTCCTGCGCCTCGGCGACGACACCCTCGTCGAGCATGAGCCCGATCTCCTGGGCGACGGCGTCGAGCACGCGGTCGCGGACCTGCTCCTCGGTCAGGACGACATCGCCCTGCTTCAGGAGCGCGGCGACCTCGGGGTCCAGCTCCGGCTTGAAGTCGTTCTCGGCGGAGTAGACGTAGAAGCCGCGCTTGCCGGCCTTGACGACGGCCGCCAGGTTCGGCGAGACGGTGAAGCGCTCCGGGAAGGCGCGGTTCAGGGTCTCCGAGACGTGCAGACCGATGGCGGGACCGACCAGCTCGAGGAGGACGAGCGGGGACATCGGCAGGCCCAGGGGCTCCACCGCCTTCTCCGCCACCTCGACCGGCGTGCCCTCGTCGATGACGTTCTGGATCTCGCCCATGAAGCGGGTCAGGATGCGGTTCACGACGAACGCCGGGGCGTCCTTCACGAGCACCGCGGTCTTCTTCAGCTTCTTGGCGACGCCGAACGCCGTGGCGAGCGCCGCGTCGTCCGTCCGTTCGCCGCGCACGATCTCCAGGAGCGGGAGGATCGCGACCGGGTTGAAGAAGTGGAAGCCGACGACCCGCTCGGGGTGCTTCAGCTTCGACGCCATCTCGGTGACCGAGAGGGACGAGGTGTTCGTGGCGAGGATCGCGTGCGCCGGGGCGACGGCCTCGACCTCGGCGAACACCTGCTGCTTGACGCCGATCTCCTCGAAGACGGCCTCGATGATGAAGTCGGCGTCGGAGAAGCCCTCCGCCTTGTCGAGGACGCCGGAGACCAGGGCCTTCAGGCGGTTGGCCTTGTCCTGGTTGATGCGGCGCTTGCCGAGCAGCTTGTCGATCTCGGCGTGGACGTAGCCCACACCCTTGTCGACGCGCTCCTGGTCGATGTCGGTCAGGACGACCGGCACCTCGAGGCGGCGCAGGAAGAGCAGGGCGAGCTGCGAGGCCATCAGACCGGCGCCGACGACGCCGACCTTGGAGACCGGGCGCGCCAGGTTCTTGTCCGGGGCGCCGGCGGGACGCTTGCCGCGCTTCTGCACCAGGTTGAACGAGTAGATGCCGGCGCGCAGTTCGCCGCCCATGATGAGGTCGGCGAGCGCCTTGTCCTCGGCGTCGAAACCGGCCTGGAGGTCACCGGACTTGGCGGCCGCGATGATGTCGAGCGCGCGGTAGGCGGCCGGGGCCGCGCCGTGCACCTTGGAGTCGGCGATGGCGGTGCCGCGCGCGACGGCCTGGTCCCAGGCCTCGCCGCGGTCGACGTCCGGGCGCTCGACCTTGACGTCGCCCTTCAGCACCTGGGCGGTCCAGATCAGCGACTGCTCGAGGAAGTCGGCGCCCTCGAAGAGCGCGTCGGCGATCCCGAGTTCGAAGACCTGCTTGCCCTTGAGCTGCTTGTTCTGGTTGAGGCTGTTCTCGATGATGACCGAGACGGCCTTGTCGGCGCCGATCAGGTTCGGCAGCAGGGCGCAGCCGCCCCACCCGGGGACCAGGCCGAGGAAGACCTCGGGCAGCGAGAACGCGGGCAGCGCCTTGGAGACGGTGCGGTACGAGCAGTGCAGACCGACCTCGACGCCACCGCCCATCGCGGCACCGTTGTAGTACGCGAACGTCGGTACGGCGAGACCGGCGAGGCGCTTGAAGACCTCGTGGCCGCCCTTGCCGATGGCGAGCGCGTCGTCGTGGTTCTTCAGCAGCTCGACGCTGTAGTCCACCCGCTTGACCGACGACTGCTTCGTGTCGTCGTGCGGGATGAACACGTAGGCGGTTCCGGCCGCCACGACGCAGACGCCGAGCGAGAGAACCAGGCTGCCGACCGTCTTCTTGCCATTTCTTCCTGCCACGCGCCCCATCGTCGCAGGTCGCCGGACGATCTCCGTCAGGAGGTCCGGAACGGTGCGTTCCGGCACGCGGCGAGCCGCTCATCCGTGGGGCGGTCTGCTCAGATTGTCGGACTGGCGATAGAGTCGGGGCCGTCAACCCTCATCCGGCCGTCGTCGTATCCCGGTGAAACGCCCAAAAAGCCGGAACAGAAAGGTGCGTCTCGATGACCGAGCATCACCAGCTCCCGTCCGAACTCGAGGTCCCCTCCGAGGCCCCGGACCGCAACCTCGCCCTGGAGCTCGTCCGGGTCACCGAGGCGGCCGCCATGGCCGCCGGCCGCTGGGTCGGCCGCGGTGACAAGAACGGGGCGGACGGCGCGGCCGTGCGGGCCATGCGCGCCCTCGTCTCGACCGTGTCCATGAACGGCGTGGTCGTCATCGGCGAGGGCGAGAAGGACGAAGCGCCGATGCTGTTCAACGGCGAGCGGATCGGGGACGGGACGGGCGCCGAGTGCGACATCGCCGTCGACCCGATCGACGGCACGAGCCTGTGCGCGAAGGGCATGCCCAACGCGATCGCCGTGCTGGCCGCCGCCGACCGCGGGACCATGTTCGACCCGTCGGCCGTGTTCTACATGGACAAGCTGGTGACCGGCCCCGAGGCCGCCGACTACGTGGACATCAACGCGCCGGTGTCGGTGAACATCCGCCGGGTCGCCAAGGCGAAGGGCGTCACGCCGCAGGACGTCACCGTGGTCATCCTGGACCGGCCGCGCCACGAGGGCATCATCAAGGAGATCCGGGAGACCGGCGCCCGGATCAAGCTGATCTCGGACGGCGACGTGGCCGGGTCGATCCTCGCCGTGCGCGAGGACAGCGGCGTCGACCTGCTGCTCGGCATCGGCGGCACCCCCGAGGGCATCATCTCGGCCTGCGCCATCAAGTGCCTGGGCGGCGTGATCCAGGGCAAGCTGTGGCCCAAGGACGACGCGGAGCGGCAGAAGGCGCTGGACGCCGGGCACGACCTGGACCGCGTCCTGTCGACGAACGACCTGGTCTCCGGGGAGAACGTGTTCTTCGTCGCGACCGGCATCACCGACGGCGAGCTGCTGCGCGGGGTGCGCTACCGCTCGCAGACCGCCACCACCTCGTCCCTGGTGATGCGCTCGAAGTCGGGCACGATCCGGCAGATCGACTCCACGCACCGGCTGCGCAAGCTGCGGGCGTACAGCGCGATCGACTTCGAGAACGCGAAGTAGCAAGGCCGCCCGGCGGACCCCGGGCGGACACGGCAGCCGACAGGGCGCCCCGCGATGCGGGGCGCCCTGTCGGTGCGTGTGCGTGTGCAGTGCGTGTGCGTGGATGTGGGGGGCCGGGGTCGTCAGCCGGCCGCCGCCACGGTCCTGGCCGTCTGCTTGAGCTCCATCTCGCGGCGGCGGCGCCGGGCGAGCACGACCCGGCGCTCGGCCGCGGTGAGCCCGCCCCACACCCCGTAGGGCTCGGGCTGGAGCAGCGCGTGCTCGCGGCACTCGACCATCACCGGGCAGCGGGCGCAGACCCGCTTGGCGGCGTCCTCGCGGGACAGCCGGGCCGCGGTGGGCTCCTTGGACGGCGCGAAGAACAGGCCCGCCTCGTCGCGCCTGCACACGGCCTCCGTGTGCCAGGGCTCGTCCTGGTCCCGGTCCCTGACGGGCACGCGCTGGCTGGGAACGGCGGCGACCTGCAGGGACTGGCGCGGCGGATGCAGCACGGTCTACTCCTGACGACGGCTTACGACGGCTTGCGCGAGCGTGAGGCGATGCAGCAAGCTCTACCCGCTGTGTCGGCGCCTATGCACTGAGTTCCGAAGCACGGAAGTTCCCCAGCGCACACGGGAGTTCGGGCCGGGCCGGCCGGGACGCGCGGGTCAGTCGAGGTGTTTGCGCAGGTGCCGGGAGACGGAGCGGCCCACGTACTTGTGGAGATCCGCGACGAGCTTGCCGCGCTTCGGCTTCGCCTCGATGTTGCCGAGGACGGCGACGCCGTCGATGTGGACGACGGGCGCGTCGGAGTCCACCGCCTCCAGCGTGTCGACCTCGAAGTTGCCGAGGACGCCGCCGCCGCTGCCGTGGAGCGTCACGTTCTCCGGGACGCGGATCTCCACGTTGCCGAAGACCGAGACGGCCTTGATGTAGACCTGCCGGTGCTCGAAGATCGCCTCGCTCAGGTCGATCTCGATGTTCCCGAAGACCGCGTACGCGTGCGTGCGGCGGCCCACGCGCCAGCGGCCCTTGCGGGTGGTGGCGCTGAACACCGCCACCAGGTTCTCCTCCGGGACCGGCGGCAGCGGGTCGGGCTGCACCGGGCCCGCGGCCCGGGCCGCGTCCGGGCGGGCCGTGTGGGCGCCCGGCAGGTCCCGCACGAGCGGCTCGAGATCGCCCACGGTCTTGGCCCGGTAGACCCCGTCGATCCGCTCCGCGTGCTCGTCCGCGTCGAGGCGGCCCTCGGCGAGCGCCTCGCGCAGGATGTCGGCGATCCGGTCGCGGTCGGCGTCGGACGCGCGCAGGTCGGCGGGCTCGGCCGCGGGCGTGCTCTGCTGGGGGCGCTTTTGAAGGTCCACGACAGCAGCGTACCCAAACGCGATAGATCGCGACTAGAGGGTGCGAGGCACAAGGCGACAGCGGGGCGGTGCGAACTGAGCCTTACCTCACAGGCCGGGCCGCGTCACCAGGTTCTACGCTGGTTGCCGCTGCCAACGGATGCCAGCTGCTGTCTGTCGAGTGAGGAATGGGCGAGATGCCTGAGTTCGCGTACACCGATCTGCTCCCCCAGGGCGAGGACACCACCCCGTACCGCCTGGTCACCGCGGAGGGTGTCACCACCGCCGAGGGGCCGGACGGCCGTACGTTCCTGAAGGTCGAGCCGGAGGCGCTGCGCAAGCTCGCCGAAGAGGCGATCCACGACATCCAGCACTACCTGCGCCCGGCCCACCTCGCGCAGCTGCGCCGCATCGTCGACGACCCCGAGGCGTCGGGCAACGACAAGTTCGTGGCGCTCGACCTGCTGAAGAACGCGAACATCGCGGCGGCGGGCGTGCTCCCGATGTGCCAGGACACCGGCACGGCGATCGTCATGGGCAAGCGCGGGCAGAACGTGCTGACCGAGGGCGAGGACGAGAAGGCCCTCTCCAAGGGCATCTTCGACGCCTACCAGAACCTCAACCTGCGCTACTCGCAGATGGCCCCGCTGACCATGTGGGACGAGAAGAACACCGGCTCCAACCTCCCCGCGCAGATCGAGCTGTACGCGACGGACGGCGGCGCCTACAAGTTCCTCTTCATGGCCAAGGGCGGCGGCTCGGCCAACAAGTCGTTCCTCTACCAGGAGACGAAGGCCGTCCTGAACGAGGCCTCCATGATGACGTTCCTGGAGGAGAAGATCCGTTCGCTCGGTACGGCCGCCTGCCCGCCGTACCACCTCGCGATCGTCGTCGGCGGCACCTCCGCCGAGTTCGCCCTGAAGACCGCGAAGTACGCCTCCGCGCACTACCTGGACGAGATCCCCGCCGAGGGCTCCGCCCTCGGACACGGCTTCCGCGACAAGGAGCTGGAGGAGAAGGTCTTCGAGCTCACGCAGAAGATCGGCATCGGCGCGCAGTTCGGCGGCAAGTACTTCTGCCACGACGTGCGCGTGGTGCGCCTGCCGCGGCACGGGGCGTCCTGCCCGGTCGCCATCGCCGTGTCCTGCTCGGCGGACCGCCAGGCCACCGCGAAGATCACCGCCGAGGGCGTCTTCCTGGAGCAGCTGGAGACGGACCCGGCGCGTTTCCTGCCCGAGACGACCGACGAGCACCTGGACGACGGCGACGTCGTGAGCATCGACCTGAACCAGCCGATGGACGCGATCCTCGCCGAGCTCACCCGGCACCCGGTCAAGACCCGGCTCTCGCTGACCGGCCCGCTGGTCGTCGCCCGCGACATCGCGCACGCGAAGATCAAGGAGCGGCTCGACGCGGGCGAGGAGATGCCGCAGTACCTGAAGGACCACCCGGTGTACTACGCGGGCCCGGCGAAGACCCCCGAGGGGTACGCGTCCGGCTCCTTCGGCCCGACGACCGCCGGACGCATGGACAGCTACGTCGAGCAGTTCCAGGCGGCGGGCGGCTCCAAGGTGATGCTCGCCAAGGGCAACCGCTCCCAGCAGGTCACCGACGCGTGTGACGCGCACGGCGGCTTCTACCTGGGCTCGATCGGCGGCCCGGCCGCGCGCCTCGCGCAGGACTGCATCAAGAAGGTCGAGGTCGTCGAGTACGAGGAGCTCGGCATGGAGGCGGTCTGGAGGATCGAGGTCGAGGACTTCCCGGCGTTCGTCGTCGTCGACGACAAGGGCAACGACTTCTTCCAGAATCCGGCGCCCGAGCCGACGTTCACGCACATCCCGGTGCGCGGCCCCGGTCTCGGCTGACCACGGTGCGCGTACCCGCCGGACGGGCCCGATTTCCGGGCCCCTCCGGCGTTGCGCCGGGAACACCGGCGGCCGGTCCTCTGCTGTACGGAGTATGAGCGACTACCGCATCGAGCACGATTCCATGGGCGAGGTCCGGGTGCCCGCCGACGCCAAGTGGCGGGCGCAGACGCAGCGCGCCGTGGAGAACTTCCCGGTCTCCGGGCAGCGCCTGGAGCGCGCCCACATCGAGGCGCTGGCCCGGATCAAGGCCGCGGCGGCGAAGGTCAACGCGGATCTCGGCGTCCTCGACGCGGACGTGGCCGGCGCCATCGCGGACGCCGCCGCCGAGGTCGCCTCGGGCCGCTGGGACGACCAGTTCCCCGTCGACGTCTTCCAGACGGGGTCCGGCACGTCGTCCAACATGAACACGAACGAGGTCCTGGCCACCCTCGCCACCGAGCGCCTGGGCCGCGACGTGCACCCCAACGACCACGTCAACGCGTCGCAGTCGTCGAACGACGTGTTCCCCTCCTCGATCCACATCGCCGCGACCGCCGCCGTCACCCACGACCTGATCCCGGCGCTCGACCATCTGGCCGCCGCCCTGGAGCGCAAGGCCGCCGAGTTCGCCGACGTCGTCAAGGCGGGCCGTACCCATCTGATGGACGCGACGCCGGTGACGCTCGGCCAGGAGTTCGGCGGCTACGCGGCGCAGGTCCGCTACGGCGTCGAGCGGCTGCGCTCCTCGCTGCCGCGGCTCGCCGAACTGCCGCTCGGCGGCACGGCCGTGGGCACCGGGATCAACACGCCGCCCGGGTTCTCGGCCGCCGTCATCGCCGAGGTCGCCCGCACCACCGGGCTGCCGCTCACCGAGGCCCGTGACCACTTCGAGGCGCAGGGCGCGCGCGACGGCATCGTGGAGACCAGTGGCCAGCTGCGCACCATCGCGGTCGGCCTCACCAAGATCGCCAACGATCTGCGCTGGGCCGCGTCGGGCCCGCGCACCGGACTGGCCGAGATCAGCCTGCCGGACCTCCAGCCGGGCTCGTCGATCATGCCGGGGAAGGTGAATCCGGTCATTCCCGAGGCGACGCTGATGGTCGCCGCGCAGGTGATCGGCAACGACGCGACGGTCGCCACGGCGGGCGCCGCGGGCAACTTCGAGCTGAACGTGATGCTCCCCGTCATCGGCAAGAACGTGCTGGAGTCGGTCCGCCTCCTCGCCAACGTCACGCGGCTGCTCGCCGACCGCACCGTCGACGGCATCACCGCCCACCGCGAGCGGGCCCGCGAGTACGCCGAGTCCTCGCCCTCCGTGGTCACGCCGCTGAACAAGTACATCGGCTACGAGGAGGCCGCGAAGGTCGCCAAGACGTCGCTGGCGCAGCGCAGGACGATCCGCGAGGTCGTGCTGGAGGGCGGGTACGTGGAGCGCGGCGACCTGACCGTCGAGCAGCTCGACGAGGCGTTGGACGTCCTGCGGATGACCCGCCCCTGACCGGGCGGCGACGGGCGTCCGACGCGGTGACGTGATCGTGACGCCTGCCGCAGCGTCCTGTGCCCCGGGCACCTAATATCTGCCCATGAACGACGACGGCCGGACGGACACGGGGCGCTGGGCGCCCGGAGAGCGGATCCTGTGGCGCTATCGCGCCAACGGCGGGGACGGCTTCCACATCTGCCGCCCGGTCACCGTCGTGGAGGACTCGGCCGAGCTCCTCGCGGTGTGGCTGGCGCCCGGCACGGAGTGCGTGAAGCCGGTCCTGGCGGACGGCACGCCGCTGCACCGCGAGCCGCTCGCCACCCGCTACACGAAGCCGCGCCGGCTGGAGCGCGACCGGTGGCTCGGCACCGGCGTGCTCAAGCTGGCCCGGCCGGACGAACCGTGGTCGGTGTGGCTGTTCTGGGAGCAGGGCTGGCGCTTCCGCAACTGGTACGTGAACCTGGAGCAGCCCCGCACCCGCTGGTCGGGCGGGGTCGACTCCGAGGACCACTACCTGGACCTGTCGGTGTACCCGGACCGCAGCTGGCGCTGGCACGACGAGGACGAGTTCGCGCAGGCGCGCGCGGTCGGCCTGATGAGCGCGGAACAGGCCGCGTCCGTACGGGAGGCGGGGCGCCGCGCGGTCGGCGTCATCGAGGCGTGGGGGCGTCCGTTCCCGGACGACTGGCCCGCCTGGCGGCCCGATCCGGCGTGGCCGGTTCCCGCCCTTCCGGCGGACTGGGACCGTACGCCCGCGCACGTGTCGTCATGAGACCCTTGATGCGCCCCCGGGGAGGAAACGTAGGATCGTCCTCCGCAAGAGCGCGGCGCGGCACGGGGAGCGGTACGGGGAGCACCTTCGACGGCAACTCCTCCTGTGCGCGGCAGGTCTGACACGATGTCGACGAGGTCATCGAGGGGCGGCGGGACCGTGGGTGCGAGCAGTGGAGCGGGCGAGGGGTACACGGGGGGCGCGACCGACCGGTCGGGCCAGGCCGCGGCGTTCGACGCGATCGGCGGCCGGTACGACGAGGCGTTCCCGCACAAGGACGGCCAACTGGCCGCGGTGGAGCGGTTGCTGACCCGTCTCGAGCCCGGGGCCCGGGTCCTGGACGTGGGCTGCGGCACCGGGGTGCCGACCGCCCGCCAGCTGGTGGACGCGGGACACGCGGTGGTCGGGGTCGACCTGTCCGAGGGCATGCTGGACCTGGCCCGCAAGCAGGTGCCGAAGGCCGAGTTCCGGCAGGCCGACCTGACGACGCTCACCGCCGAAGGCCCGGACGCGCTCGGCCCGTTCGACGGCGTCACCTGCTTCTTCACCCTGCTCATGCTGCCGCGGGCCGAGATCCCCGGCGCGCTGCGGCTGCTGCGCTCGCTGCTGCGGCCCGGCGGACGGCTCGCCCTGTCCATGGTCGAGGCGGACCTGGACGACACCGAGATCCCGTTCCTCGGTCATACCATCCGGGTTTCCGGGTATCTGCGGGACGAGCTGCACCAGATCGTGCGGGACGCGGGCTTCGAGATCACCGGGGAGGAGACGTACGCGTACGCTCCCGCGAGCACCGACGCCCCACCCGAGCACCAGCTGTTCATCGACTGCCGGCGCACCGGCGAGTAGTACGGCGCGCAGCCCCGGACGGACGGATTCGACACGCGTGACGGAGCACTCAGCCTCTTACCCAGGCTCGCCCGAAGGCCGCCACGGACCAGCGGCCCGCCCCGCCGATCCCCGCGGGGCGCTGCGGCATGCCCCGCAGGCCTCCGCGGCCCCCGGCGGTTTACCGGAGCCGCCGCGCCGGGCCGCCGCGTCCCCCGCCGCCTCCTCGCCCGCCTCGTCCTCGGCGTCGGCCGACGCCGAGCACACGCAGTCGCGCTCGCCGTCGCCGGA
>NZ_WWIA01000312.1 GCF_009870065.1 Streptomyces sp. SID5785
GGCCGCACCGGGCCGCTCCCGGCGGCCCGTCCGCAGGGCCCGGGAAGTGAGTCGCGGCGTCACCTCCCCGGGTCGACGAGGACCGGTGCCACCGGGCCGGAGAGCAGGGCGACGGAATACGCGCGGTGCGTGGCGGGGTTGTCCCGGTCATGTGGAGCAGTGAGCGGTTCGATCTTGACGCCTACCTGGCGCGCCTCGGCTACGAGGGTGACCGGGCGCCCACCCTGGACACCCTGCGGGAGCTACAACGGGCCCATGTGCTCGCGCTGGGCTGGGACACCCTCGACAGCTTCCTGTACCGGGAGGTGCGTCTCGACATCGAGTCCGTGCAGGACAAGATGGTGCGCCGGCGGCGCGGCGGCTACTGCTACGAACACGTGGCGCTCTTCGCCGCCGCTCTGGAGAGCCTCGGCTTCCGGTTCACCGCGGTGTCGGGCCGCGTGCAGCTCGGTGCCGGTCTCGACACACCGCGGCCCGCGACCCACGCGATGCTCCTCGTCGAGGTGGAGGGCACCAAGGTGCTCGACGACGTCGGGTTCGGGGCCAGCCCGCTGGAGCCCGTCGAGCTGACCGACGGCGCCCTGAGCGAGGCCGGACCCTGGCCCTACCTCCTGCGCCGTCAGGCCATCACGCACGGCGCGCCGGGCTGGGCCGTGTACGAGCGGGCACAGGACGCGCCGGACGGCTGGACGGTCCGTCAGGTCTTCACCGAGAACCCGCAGTACCCGATCGACTACACGCTCGGCAACCACTTCGTCGCCACCCACGAGCGCTCGCCCTTCGTGCGCCGCCCCTTCGTCCAGCGGCTGCGCACCGACCGGTACGACTCCCTGGACAGCCTCGTGTGGACGACCCGGCGCCCCGGACACGCCGACGTCCGGCAGACCGTGCGCGCCGACGAGACGCCCGAGCTGCTCGCCGAGGTCTTCGGGATCCGGACCGCACCGCAGGAGGCGGAGCTGCTCGTGAAGCGGCTCACCGAACTCGCCGGATCCGCCCCCGCCGAAGAGAACTGACGGTGGTACGGCGGCCGGAAACGGGGTGCGCGCGGCGCGGTGGGGCCGGGAGGATGCCGGGTATGACCGAGCCGCCGCACCGCGCCGTGCCCCCGCCCGCCGTCCTGGACGCCTTCGGAGTGACCGGCCCGGCCGTGCCCCTGACCGGCGGGCAGGAGCGCTGTGTGCGGGTGGGCGACCACGTGTTCAAACCCGTCGAGGGCGCCGAGGACGAGGCCGAGTGGGCGGCGTCCCTGAGCGAGGCGCTGCCGCCGGGGGCGGGATTCCGGGTGCCGCGCCCCCTGCGGGCCCGGGACGGACGCTGCGTCGTGGACGGCTGGACCGGCACGGAGTTCCTGACCGGGGAGCCGGGGCCGCAGGGGCACTGGTCCGGTGTGCTCGGTGCGGGCCGGGCCTTCCACTCCGCGCTGCGAAAGCTGCCCCGGCCCGACTTCCTCGCCCGTCGCACCCACCCGTGGGCCGTCGGCGATCGCGTCGCGTGGGGTGAGCAGGACATCGAGATCACCGGTGAACTCGCCACACCGTACGCGGACTTGGCGGACCTCCTGCGGCCGGTGAAACAGGAGGCGGCCCAGCTCGTCCACGGGGACCTCACCGGCAACGTGCTGTTCGCGCCGGACGCGCCCCCCGCCGTGATCGACTTCTCCCCGTACTGGCGGCCTCCCGTGTTCGCCGAGGCCGTCGTGGTCGCGGACGGACTGCTGTGGTTCGACCTTCCCCCCGGCCTGCTCGCCGCCGGAAGCGGCCACCCCGACTGGCGGCAGATGCTGCTGCGCGCCCTGGTCTTCAGGCTCGTCGCCCAGAGCCTCCTGACGGACCGCCCGCGACCGGGGGAGCGCGAGCGGTACGAGCGAGCGGTGCGGTCCGTACGGCGCCTGGAGGCGTGACGCCCTAGTCTGCTGGGGTGGTGGCCGACCGGGAGGGGACATGACGTTCGCGCAGTACGTGCAGCAGAGGGCCGAGGACGCCGTGCGGATGTTCCCGCCGGAGCGCGGGATCTACGCGGTGACGTTCCGGATCGACAGCGTCGACCAGGACCCGCGCTGTCCGTACGTGGCCGTCGGCTACACGACCGAGACGGACGCGGCGGAGGCGGCCGGCCAGACGCCCGACGCGTGGGAGGCGCGCTGGAGTTACGCCTACTTCCCGGCCACGGGCCTGGAAGGCGTCCGCGTCGTCGGCCTCGATCCGGACGGCGCCCGGGCCTTCCGGCACGAGGCACTGGCCCAGGGCCTCTGGTACGACGACGGTGACGAACCGGGCGACCGGGACGAGCAACTCACCGAGTGGTTCTACGAGGTGTGCGTGGGCACGGCGCGGCACCTGCACGACAGCGGCCGGATCGTGGAGGCGCTGGGCCGCCCGGTGCCGGTGCTGCTCTACGACATGTTCGACCCGGACGCGATGTTCGAGCTGACGTCGGCCGCCAACCCCGTGGATCTGGTGGGGGAGTTCATGGCGGAGGCCGATCGGGAGTGAGGGCCGTCCCCTCGCGCGCTCACTCGGGTCCTGACCCCTCCTGGCCGAGGGCGTACAGCTTCGGCAGGTTCACCACGACGGCCTCCTGGGTGCTGCGCGCGATGACGACCACGGCCTCCTCGGCGGGGTCGGGGTTCTCCTCGCGGTGCGGGACGTAGGGCGGGACGAAGATGTAGTCGCCCGGCGCGGTCCGCAGGCGGATCTCCTGCTCGGTGCCGTCCGCGTCGTCGAGGAACACGAACTCGGGATGCCCGCTGACGATGTAGATCGCGGTCTCGGACGCGCCGTGGTGGTGGTCCGAGGAGGCCGTGGCCGGGGCGACATGGGTCTGCCCCATCCAGAGCTTCTCCGAGCCGACCGTCCGCCCGCTGACGGCGGCGAACCGCCGCATGCCCCCGCTCTGCGCGGTGTCGCCGTCCAGCGCGTCCGCGCGGACGTGGTGCAGCCGGGAGCGTAGCGGCGCCGGCGCGGAGTCCGGGCCGTCGGGCAGATGAGGGTGGAAGCCTTCGCCAGGGGTGGTCAGCGCGTCGCTCATGCCGAGGACGCTAGAGCCGCCCCGAAAAGGATGTCAAGAGGTGTCCATTGGCTCTCACCTGCGGCAATGTTCTGGCAACACGAACGTGGCCGAGGTGAACGACCTTGCCGCGGACGAGGGCTCGGGCATGATGGGCGCATGCATATCTCCGCGAAGGCGGACTACGCCACGCGCGCCCTGCTGGAGCTCGCGCGTGAACCGGCCCGCCCGTTGACCTGTGAGTCCATCGCCTCCTCGCAGGGCATTCCGTTCCGGTTCCTCAAGTCCGTGGTGGGCGAGTTGCGCAGGGCCGGTCTGGTCCGCAGCCAGCGGGGCTGCGAGGGCGGGTACTGGCTCGGCGGCAGCGCCGAGGAGATCACCCTGCTCGACGTGAGCCGCGCCGTCGACGGCGCCTTGCTCACGCTGCGCGGCGACCTCCTCGACGACGTCGCGTACCCAGGAGCCGCCGCCGCACTGCCCGACGTGTGGCGCCGTGTCGAGTCCGACACGGCGGCCCTGCTCGGCCGCGTCACCCTGGCCTCCCTGCTGCCCGCCGCGGACGGGGCGCCGGCCCGCAGGGGCGCCGCGTGACGGCCGCGCCCGGCGGAGCGGCGCTCGAGGTCGTCGAGTACACCGATCCGCTCTGCCCCTGGGCCTGGGGCTCCGAACCGGCCTTCCGGCGGCTGCGGTCGTCGCTCGGGGACGCGGTCCGCTGGCGTCGTGTCTTCTGCATCCTGTTCGACGAGGGCGACGACCCGGCGCCCGACCCCGAGGCCGAACGGCTCTGGTACGAGAGCTACGTCGAGACCGTCTGCGGGCACACCGGGGCGCCGCGGGCGGCGCGCCTGAGCCGGGTCGCGGCGAGCTCGTGGCCCGCCTCGCTCGTCGCCAAGGCGGCCGAACGGCAGGGGAGTCCGGTCGCCGACCGGGTCCTGCGACGGCTGCGCGAGACCGTGTTCGTGACCGGCCG
>NZ_WWIA01000313.1 GCF_009870065.1 Streptomyces sp. SID5785
GGGCGCCGACAGCGGCGGTGACCAGGGCGTCGAAGTGCCGCCACGGGACGTCGTCCGGCACGGTCAGCAGCGCGACACCCGCGTCCTCGGCCGCGCTCACGCAGGGGGCGAGGTCGCACCCGTACGCCTTCATGACGACGGCACGGTATCCGCCCGCGCCGGCCTGCCGGATCGCGCCGAGGACGCCGTCGCGGTCCGTCGGCGCCCCCGCGAGGACGAGGAGGCCGTCGCGCTGCACGGGCACGGGCTCGTGCAGGCCCTGGAGGACCTGCCGGCCGACCTGGCCGCCCTCGCCCTGCGGCGCGCATTCCAGGTGGAGGACGAGCGGTCCCAGGGTCTCGCGCAGTCGGCGCAGCGTGATGCCCTCGGTCCTGCCGCCGACGGGCAACCCGGTGTCCGGAAACGATCGTTCGAAGGGGCTCGGCATGCCGGGCATCGTAGGCACACGGCCCGCGGCCGGATCAAGATCCGTCCACCCCCTGGTCGTGCCGGAGGCCACCGGTCTTCCGGCACCGTCCGACGGTGCCGGAAGGCCGCCGGACTCCGCCCGGCGGGCGAGTGTGACGCACCGGTTAACGGCGTGTGGATGCCGACAAACACCCAGGTCCGTTTTTGCCGGGCCCGACGATGCCGGGCCCGGGCCCGTGCGGGAGTCTCGGGGCCCTGAAGCCAGAAAGCCCTGGAGGTGGCCGTGTTGACTGTGCACAAGGGCGTCCGGCACGTACGGCGGGCGGCTGCCGTCGCGACGGTCTGCGTGCTCCTCGCCCTGCTGGCGGGATGTGGTGGCGGCCGGCCCGCCGGAGCGGCTCCCGGCCCCGACGGCGGCTCCTTCTCCGTGGGCGTCCCCTCCTGGTACGTGGCGCACCTGACCCCTGCGAAGGCAGGGAAGAGCAGCGTGGCCGACGCCCTGTGGACACCGCTCACGCAGATCGACGACTCCGGGAAGGTCGTCAACGCCGTGGCCGATTCCATGCGTTCGAGCGATCACCGGCACTGGTCGATCTCCCTCAAACCGCACTGGACGTTCCACAACGGCGAACCCGTGACCGCGCAGTCGTTCGCCGATGCGTGGAACGCCGCCGCCTACGGCCCCAACGCCATGCCGTACGGCTACCTCCTGGCCCCCGTCCAGGGGTACGCGGACCTCAATCCCCTGAAGGGGAAGCCGCATCGCAACACGCTGTCGGGAGTGCACGTCACCGGGCGCCTGACCTTCGAGGTCACACTCTCCAAGCCGCTGTCCGACTTCCCGTACGTTGTGGCGAGCACAGTCTTCGCGCCCCTGCCCAAGGCCGCCTTCGCCGACCTCACCGCGTACGACCGGCAGCCCATCGGCAACGGCCCCTACGAAGTCGCCGCACCCGGGCTGCGTCCGGGAGCGCAACAGCTGACGCTGAAGCGGTTCGACCGGTACGCGGGAACCAAGGGCGGTGCGGCGCGGATCGTCGTCAAGACGTACCAGGACGACGCCACCGCCTACACGAGCTTCCAGGCCGGTGCCGTCGACCTGGCTCTGGCCGGCGGGAACAACCTGGCGCAGGCGAGCCGCACCCGCCCCGGCCAGGTCACCACCGCGACCACGGGCGCTGTCGTCTACCTCGGATTCCCCCTGTGGGACCAGCGTTTCAAGGACCCCCGGGTGCGCCGGGCCTTCTCCCTGGCCGTCAACCGCAAGGCCATCACCCGCTCCCTGCTGCAGAGACTCGGGACACCCGCGCACGGGATCGCCCCGGACACGGTCGCCGGCGGCGGAAAGCAGACCTGTGCCGCCTGCTCCTACGATCCGGACCGGGCCCGCGCGCTGCTGGCCGACGCCGGTGGCTGGCACGGCCACCTCACGCTGGCCACCCAGCAGGATCCGCTCTACCGGACCGTCCTCGAGGCGATCGTCAACCAGCTCCGCACCAACCTCGGCATCACCGACATCACCCTGAAGACCCAGCCGGCCGACCAGCTCTATCCCAATCTCGCGGCCCACAAGCTCGACGGCCCCTTCCTGCTGTATCTGGGCGCCGCGTACCCCACGCTGTACGCACCCGCCGAACAGCTCTTCTCCGCCACATCGGCGACGAACACGACGGGGTACCGCGATCCCGCGTTCACCCGCCTGCTCGACCGGGCCGCGGGCGCGCCGACCGCCGCACGGTCCACGGCACTCGCCCGGCAGGCCGAGCGCACCGCCCTCGACACGCTTCCGCTCGCGCCCCTGTACCACCCCGTCAGCGGGGCCGTGCACGCCGAAGAACTGCACGGCGTCCGGCTCGACTACCTCGGGGACGTGCGGCTCCCCGGCATCACCGTGCACTGAACTCCCCCGCCCACGGCAGAAAGGGGTGCCCATGGCCCGATATCTCGTCCGCCGGCTCCTGACGATGATCCCGGTCGTCCTCGGCACGACGTTCATCATCTACGCGGCGGTCTACGCGCTGCCGGGCGATCCCGTCCAGTCACTCGCCGGCTCCGACCGCGCCGTCACCCCGGCGGTCGCGAGCGCCATCAGGGCGCACTACCACCTCGACTCCCCCTTCCTCGTCCAGTACGGGCACTACCTCGTCGGGCTGCTCCACGGCGACTTCGGCATCGACTTCAACGACACGCCCGTCTCGGCGCTGATCGGGGCAGGGTGGCCGGTGACGGTCCGGCTCGCGCTCACCACCTGGCTGTTCCAGGCCGTGGCCGGCGTCGGCCTCGGCGTCCTCGCCGCGCTGCGCGCCGGGCGTGCCCTGGACTCCCTCGTCCTCGGTGGCTCCACCCTGGTGCTCGCGGTCCCGTACTTCGTCACCGCGTACGTCGCCCAGATCGTGCTCGGCGACCGGCTCGGCTGGTTCCCCGTCTCGGGGACCGACGCGGGCTGGCCGACGAGCTACCTCGTCCCCGCCCTGTGCCTGGCCCTGCTCGGCATCCCGGAGACCGCGCGCCTGACACGGGCCTCCGTCCTGGAGAACCTGCACGCGGACTTCGTCGACACGGCCGTCGCCAAAGGGGCGAGCCCCGGTCGCGTCCTCGCCCGGCATGTACTGCGCACCTCGCTGATCCCGGTCGTGTCGATGCTCGGACTCACTCTGGGCACCCTGCTCTCCGGCACGATCCTCATCGAGGGGATCTTCAATCTGCCGGGCCTCGGCTTCCAGACCTTCCAGGGCATCCACCAGCACAACGGCCCGGTGGTCGTCGGCATCAGCACCCTGCTGGTCATCACCTTCCTGCTCATCAACGTGATCGTCGACGCCCTCTACGTCGTCATCGACCCGAGGATCCGCCTTGACTAGCCTCCTCCCCGCCCCGGACCGGACCGCCGTCGCCGCGTCACCAGGCCCGCCCGCCTCGCGAAGCCCCCTGCGCGCCATGCTGCGCCGACCGCGCTTCCTCGTCTCCGCGACCGGGGTGCTCCTGCTGTGCGCGACGGCCGTCGCACCGGGCGCGTTCGCCGGACTGTTCGGCCACGGTGATCCGCACGCCTGCACCCTCGACCGCAGCGGGCAGGGCCCCGCACCGGGCCACCCCTTCGGCTACGACATCCAGGGCTGCGACCTCTACGCCAACGTCGTCCACGGCGCCCGTGACTCCCTGAGCATCGGACTGCTCACCACCGCGCTCACCCTGCTGATCGCCGTGGTCCTGGGAGCCGCCGCCGGCTACTTCGGCGGCGCCACCGACCAGTTGATCAGCCGGGTCATGGACGTCTTCTTCGGCTTCCCGATGCTCATCGGCATGATCATCGTGTTGCAGACGTTCAGCGTGCACAGCGTCTGGAGCGTCTCGCTGGTCCTGGCCTTCTTCTCCTGGCCGGTGCTCACACGCATCATGCGCTCCTCCGTCCTCGCGGTCCGCGGCCTCGACTACATCACCGCGGCGCGCGAACTCGGCGCCGGGCATCTGCGCATCCTGCTCCGCCACGTCATTCCCAACGCGATCGCGCCGGTCGCAGCCCTCACCAGCATGAGCATCGGCTCCGTCATCACCGCGGAGGCCGCGCTGACCTTCCTCGGCGTCGGGCTGAGCGCCCCCGCGGTCTCCTGGGGCGTCCAACTCAACACCGCGCAGCAGTACTTCACCGAACACCTCGGCCTGCTGCTGTACCCCTCCGTCTTCCTGTGCTGTGCCGTCCTCAGCTTCGTACTGCTGGGCGACTGCCTCCGCGACGCCTTCGACCCGAGGTTGCGATGACTGCTTCCCCACGCCGCGCCCCGCACACGACCGGCCCACTCACCGCCCTGCCCGGATACGACGCCGACGCCCCGGCACTCGCCGTCGACCGGCTGCGGGTGGAGTTTCCCGCCACCCGGACCCGGGCGCGCGCCACGGTCGTCGACGGTGCCTCCTTCCACGTCGCCCCCGGCGAGACCCTGGCCCTCGTGGGCGAGTCGGGCAGCGGCAAGAGTCTCACCGCCCGTGCGACACTCGGCATCCTGCCGCCCGGCGCCACGGCCACCGGGGGCAGCGTCCGCCTGCACGGTGTCGACCTGCTCCGGCTGAGCCCCCGCCGGCTGCGCTCGCTGCGCGGGCGCCACCTCGCCATGGTGTTCCAGGACGCGCTCGCCGCGCTGAACCCCGTGCTGCCGATCGGCCACCAGATCGCCGAGGCCCTCCTCGTCCACGAGCGGACCAGCCGGCGGGAGGCCGCGCGGCACACGGCCGACCTCCTCGAGCAGGTGCACATCCCCGACCCCGCCCGGCGGATGCGCCACTATCCGCACCAGTTCTCCGGCGGCATGCGCCAGCGC